>CANRMV010000044.1 GCA_947631875.1 uncultured Clostridia bacterium | reverse complement strand
CGATGACCTTGCGGACAGTGAAACGGAAAATTATGTGATTGTGCATGAGATTGCGCATCAGTGGTGGTATGGAGTTGTGGGGAACGACCAATTTTGCAGTGCGTGGGTTGACGAGGGCTTAACGGAGTATTCAACCGCTTTGTTTTACAAAGAAAATGCAGAATATGGTTTACAATACAACACAATCATGGAAAATGCTTTGAATTCCTATCTTCATTTTGCGCAGATTTTTGGCGATCTGACAGGGCTTGATGAAACGATGAACAGAAATTTGAACGAATTTGCAACAGAGCCAGAATATGTGAACATAACCTACACGCGCGGGATGCTTATGTTTGATGCTCTGCGACAGAATATGAGCGAAAGAAGGTTTTTGCAGTGTTTGAAAGATTATTATCAAACTTACAAATTCAAGAACTCATCGGCGGAAAAATTGGCGGAAAGTTTTTCAAAATCGTCACACATCAATTTGGAAAAGTTTTTTGATGCTTGGCTGAATGGGAAGGTGAATTTTAGGCAAGTTAGTGCTTGACAAATGGGCATTGGCTGTGATACAATAATCATATAGGGGTGAAAAAATGGAAGAAAAGAAAAACGAAAGTCAAAAACAAGGCAGATTTGGGGCTTATAAGGGATATGTTGAACATGTGCGCAAAACAGAGGAAAAGCAGCAAAAAGCACCAAATAAAGCACCAAAGCCACACACAATGGACAGATAAAAAAAGACAAGCAAACTTGTCTTTTTCTTTTTTATATTATTTCTCATAATAGTTGATGATTTTTGTTGGAACTTTGTTCTTGCCAAGCCCGTCATAATTTTTGTCATAATCCTTAATTGCTTGCGTGAACATGTCGTTGTAAAACTCCATGCTTTTGTCAACGGCAAAGCGTTTTGCGTGTTCTGCAATTTGGGCGCGATGAACTTTGAGTTCGGCTGGATGTTCAATCCACCAATCAATTTTTTCAGCCAAATCTTTTGCGTTGCCATGTTTAAACAAACTATGCTGTTTTGACAAAGCAAATTGCGAGCAAGCGGATTTTTCACTGTCAGAAATCACAGGAACGCAACCACAAGCAATGGCTTCAATGCAAGTCATGCCTTCAACTTCAATGTCGGCGGCATGAACATACAAATCAGCAAAATTTAGCATGGAAATTTGTTGCTCACGATTGTATGGCCCAAGAAAAACGGGGTATATAGGCAATTTTTTTGCCATTTTCATGATTTGCCTCTTAATAGGCCCTCTTCCACCAAGAATGAGTTGGATTTTGTCCTTATATTTGCTCTTTTTTATTGCCTTGATAAGCAAATCATATCTTTTTTCTCTTGAAAATCTTCCAACTGCGATTATCACAATTCTGTCCTTGAAAATGGCGGGCTTTTCTTCTGGCTTCATTCTATATGCTTCATCATAGCCATTTGAAATGACATGGAGGGTGGAGTTGAATTTACGCCCTTCAAGTTGTTTTGCAACCATAAGTGATGGACAATGTATGTGCTTAACATAGCGATATGTTTGCCTGTAAAATTTCTTCCAAAGGGAATAGTTTAAAGGCTTAAATTTGTTTAAATACAGCGTGCAAGAAATGTTTTCAGGCAAAATGTGGAACGCAGCAGTGCATGGAATGTTCATCTCTCTGCAAATTTTTATTGTGGTGTAGCCAAGCCTAAATGGAAGATAAACATGCACGATATCCGAGCCTTCAATCGCTTTTTTAATTGTTTCCGTGTCAGGCTGTGCAAGGCGGAAGCCCTGAGAGTTGATTATTTTGTTTATAAGTTTTCCATAATACTTTTCTTTTAAAGCATAAGCGGAATTGTTTTCCTCATCAATAGCAAGAACCTTCACGATGTGTCCTTGTTTTACAAGACCATTGTATATTCTTTGAGCAGACACGCTTGTTCCGTGCGTGGAAGAATAAAATTGGTCGGTTACTAATGTGATTACCATGTAAAATTTTTCCTTTTGAATATGAATATATCAACAAATTTTATTTGTTTTTTACTTATTTGACAATTTCATCATAACATATTTTGCATCAAAATGCAAAAGAAAATTAAAAATTTTTAAATAAATTTATTATTTTTTCAGTTTTTTATGTGTTGTCACCTTTTGAAAGATATGTGAGAACTGTGTCGCCATACTTTTTTTCATCAAAAACTTCAAACATTGAGTAGTTGAATTTATCCTCATAAGCATGCTCGCAGACCAAAATTCCATTAGCCGTTAGAAGTCCTCTTTGGCTTATTATTGGCAAAACTTTGTCATATAGCCCACTTTTGTAGGGTGGGTCAAACAAAATTAAATCAAATTTTTCATCTGTTGTTTGAACAAATTTTAAGGCATCACACTTAAAAACCTTACTTTTGTCACCAAGTGAGGACAAATTGGATTTTGTGAGGGCGGCACTTCGGGCATCTTTGTCCACAAAAATCACACTTTTTGCCCCGCGACTTAACGCCTCAATGCCAAGCGCTCCCGTGCCGCAGCAAAGGTCCAAAACCGCTTTTTCTGGCACAAAAAATTGTAGTTTAACAAAAAGGGCTTGTCTAACTTTGTCGGTGGTTGGCCTTATGTGGTCATACTTTTTTTCAATTAAGCGTCTGCCTTTAAATTTTCCAGCATCAATTCTCATAACACTATGATAACATCTTTTAACCCAACAATTCAAGAGATTTTAATTCTTTTTCACCAAAATTGTTTTTCCGCGCATATTGTTAAAGCCCGTCAAGATTTCATAAGGGATTGTTTTGAGAATTTTGGCATGAGTTTCGGCGTTGTCCATAACGCAAACTTCATCGCCAACAGCAACTTTTTCGTCTGCCTCAACAAAGAAACAATCCATGCAAATGTTCCCCACAATTTTATATTTTCGGGAGTTTATGGAAACTGTTGTCTTGCCGCTTAAATTACGCCTTAAACCGTCCGCATAGCCCATTCCAACAACTGCAAAAAGCCCGTCTTTTGAAACCCTAAAATTTTTGCCATAGCCAATATATTCGCCTTTGTGGGCATAAAAAACCTTCAAAACAGTGGAGTTTATTTTCATAACCGGCAAAAGAGAGGGTGCGCCATAGCCATAAAGCCCAAGCCCAAGCCGCAAGATGTCATATTTTAAGTTGTAATTATAAATCTCACTTCCGCCAAACGAAACAAGCGGTGATTGAGTTATTTCTTTTTTAAGTTCCTCAAACTTTTTATAACAACTCCTCACTTGATGCTTTGTGGCTGTTCTTGGAAAATGGGTGTAGATGCTTTTGAGTTTGATGTCTTTTTCAAGCAAATAACCATTCAGCATTTTTAAAGATAAGGGGCTTGAATTTCCAAATCTGTTCATTCCACAGTTAATTTTCAGATGCATTCCGTCAAGAAGCCCACTTTTGACGCAAGCACGGGCATCGTCTTCATTTTCAATCATCACTTCCAGCCCATATTTTTTGCATGCCTTAAAGTCAAACACTTTGCTGCACACAAGAACGCTCTTGTCACAGATTTTTCGAATTTCTTTGCCTTCCTCAATGTCCACCACTCCAAAAGCACACACATGAGGGGCAATTTGGGTCACAATTTCCTTAATTCCATGCCCATAGGCGTTTGCTTTTAACATGGCGCAAATCTTTTTTTCTTTGAAGTGACTTAGGTTGTGCAAAAGGGCATCCAAGTCCAAAACTTTGAAATTATTCATAGTAAGTTATATATAAAATTTTTGTTTTTTGTGATAATTCCTCTTTCAATCCAATTTTTTGTGTCGAATTTTGTAAAAATATGTCGAAATTGTGACGGCACTTTGAAAAAATCTTGTGTGAATTTTTGTAAAATCTAGTTAGGAGGCAATATGAACAAAGTTCCTAAGTTTACACTAAGAATTTCACCAAATTTGCACAAAAAAATCCAATATATGGCATCCTTCAATGGAAGAAGCAAAAATCGAGAAATTGAAGTTGCAATAAACCGCTATATTCGTGATTTTGAAAATCTGCACGGGACTATTGAAACAGAATTTGATATAGACGAATAATTTTTTTGTTATTTTGATTGACAAATAAAAAAGTGTATTGTATAATACATTAGTCTTTTGTCGCGGCAAAGAAAACAAACTTAATTTTTATGGATTGCTAGCTCAAAGGCAAGAGCATCTGACTCTTAATATCTGCACGGCAGATATAACTGCGCCTCATCTGCGAAAACTCAAATTTTCTTCGGCTCAATCTATAGATAAATCAAAGATTTCGCCTTGAACATTTGGTTTCTCCCCTTCGGCTTGTTATCAGGGGTCCATTGGTTCTCGCACAAGGGCTCTCACCCAGAGACAAAAAACAAACTTAATTTTTATGGATTGCTAGCTCAGTTGGTAGAGCATCTGACTCTTAATCAGGGGGTCCAGGGTTCGAGCCCCTGGCAATCCACCAAAAAAACTCCTCTGTTTTAAGGAGTTTTATTATTTTGTAAATAGGTTGGAGGAAGGTTTATGAAGGAATATGAATGGTCGTTTAAAGTGAAATCTATTTCGCCATTTTTGGAATATTGCAGGAAAAATGGATATAAGGAGTTTGAGCCGGTTAGCCAAAATCGCGTTGTTTATCACAATCAAAACAACAGCCACATTATTGCGCGTTTGACCACCGACAAAGTGGGAACGCAAGAAAAAACGGAGTTTGATTTTAAAAACATCTCTCACAAAAACGAAAATTTGAAAGTTTCTGACGAAACAATTCCTTTGAAAGTTACAAAATCGAATTTGAAAGCCATACAATCAATTTTGGACGTTTTGGGCTTTTATGTTGCTGCGGACAATTATCGAACAAGATATGTTTTTAAAAAAGGCAGCGTGAAGTTTGAAATTGATGACTACTCCAAGCCAACAAAAAACTGCGTTTTTGCCATTGAAGGCGAGGAAAGTGCCGTTGAAAAGGCAAAAAAAGACATATTGTCAAAACTTGGCAATTTTTTGGAGTGATTTTACAGAAAAAATATTAATGCCAATCGATTGGTGTTTGATTGTGGGCGGTGAGAAAGGCGTTTGCTTTTGAAAAGTGCTTGCAGCCAAAAAATCCGCGATAGGCAGAAAGTGGGCTTGGATGAGGCGCTTTTAAAACCAGATGCTGCTTTGAAATTAAACCTTCAAAACTCTGCGCGTTTGATCCCCAAAGCAAAAACACCATAGGTTTTTCTCTGGCAGAGAGAAGTTCAATTATTTTTGTTGTGAAATTTTCCCAACCTTGTCCGCGATGGGAGTTCGCTTGTGCGCGGCGCACTGTGAGAGAGGTGTTTAAAAGCAAAACGCCTTGTTTTGCCCAGCGTGTTAGGTCGCCGCTGCTGTTGCATTTGATGCTCAGGTCGCTTTCAATTTCTTTGTATATATTCACAAGAGAGGGTGGCAGTTCTGTGCCGTCTTGCACCGAAAAAGCAAGCCCGTGTGCCTGATGTGGCTCGTGATAGGGGTCTTGCCCAATAATCACAACTTTCACATCTTCAAATTTAACCAAATTTAGCGCGGCAAAAATGTTCTCCATTGGCGGATATATGTCGCGGGAGGAGTATTCTTTTTCCAAAAACTCTTGAAGATTTTTGAAATAGGGTTTATCAAATTCTTCTTTCAAAAGGGTTGCCCAATTTTTTGTTATTCTTATCATATGAACATTTTATCACACATTCTCTTTTTGTCAAAATGTTTTGAAAATAAAAAAGCACGCTTTGCCCGCGTGCTGCTGTTTTTAACTTTTATTTTGCTTTCTTTGCTTCATCTAACAATTTTGCAAAGTGTGCTTTCTTTCGATTTGCAGAGTTTTGGTGAATGATGTTTTCTCTTGCGGCGCTATCAAGCCTTGCTGCAAGAAGTTTGTAAGCCTCTTCTGCTTTGGTGACATCTTCTGCAAGGGCAGCCTTGAAGTTTTTAACATAGGTTTTAATTTCAGACTTCACAGAATTGTTTTTAACTCTTCTTTCCCTCTCAATCAACACTCTTTTCTTCGCTGATTTAATGTTTGCCATGTCTTTCTCCTTAAAATATTGTTTAAACTATGCAATTATAACACACTATTTTGCAAAAATCAACTCATTTTACAAAAAAAAATAAATTTTTATCACATATATCTTGCATGAAAAATATATATTTTGTGTGAAGAATGTCCTTCTTATAGACAGCGGAAGCGGTGGACTTAATGTTTTGAAAGAGTGTGTGGCGGTTTGTCCATGCTGCAATTTTTTGATGTTTTGTGACGATAAAAACCTTCCTTATGGACAAAAAACAAAGAGCGAATTGCAAAAAATAACCAAACAAAACCTTGAAAACATAAAAAGGTTTTTTGATTTTGACATTGTTGTTTTTGCGTGCAACACTCTCACTTGCACCTGTTTGGATGAGGCAAGAGAGCAGTGGAAAGACGTTTGTTTTGTGGGGACAGTGCCAGCAATTAAGCCTGCGCTTGGAAAATATACGCGTGAGCAAATTTTGGTGATTGCAACAGAGGCCACAATTTCGCACAATATTTTGATAAACAAAACAAAAGGCATTTTCTGCAAACCTTTGCCACAACTTGCAAATCTTGTGGACGCAAATTTGGACAATTTGTGGGCAGATGAAATTATGGCATATTTGCAGCAAAGTTTGGGGGATTTTCGCGGTAAATTTAAGGCGGTTGTGCTTGGATGCACGCACTATTTTGCCCTTAAAGAGCAAATAAGAAGTGTTTTGGGGGATGTGGAAATTTTTGACAGTGCAAATGGGGTGGCAAGGCGGCTGAAATTTTTTGTGGAGCAAGAAAAAGACGCAACAAGTGCGTCTTATCAAGTGCAAATTATGACAAGTGGAAACTCAAATCTTCTTGGGGTGTTTTGGAATTTTTACAATTCATAATTGATTTTTTATTCTTCAAAAAGGTTGGAGTTTAAGAAAACAGGGTCACAGGTCACATTTATTCCAAGTTTTTTGAGCGTTTGTTCCTCAGTAGGCGAAAGGATGTAGGTGCAGTGAGCATCACAATTTTTCAGTTTTCCAATGTTTTCCATTGCCTTTTTGGCCTTTTCGTTTCTGCCCGTGCAAATTGATAGGGCAACCAAAACATCATCAACTGTCAGCGTGCTGCAATGAGTGTGCAAAACATTTGAACGATATTCAACGATTGGCAACAAAACATCGTCAGTGATGATGTCAAAATCGTCACCAAGTCCGCTTATGGTGCGAAGTGCGTTCAAGACAACCGCAGCACTTGCGGAAACAATCTTCTTTGTTTTTCCTGTGACAACTTTGCCATTTGGCAGTTCAAGCGCAACACATGGATAGCCGCTTTCTTTGCTTGTGGCACGCGCAACATCAATAACCTTCAAAAGTTTGTCGGTTGCCTCTGCTTCGGATGCCAAACTTTTGTTTCTTTCCAAAGTTTCAAAGGTGCATTGTCCGCGTTTGAAGTCACACTCAGCACGATAATATCTTCTCAAAATTTCTTTTCTTGCCGCAAGGCGTGCCAATTTATCGTCAACTATGGCGCTTGCAACCAAATTTACACCCATGTCGGTTGGGGATTTATATATTTCTTTTTTGGTGATTTTTGCAAGAATGTTTCTAAGAACAGGGAAAACTGCAATGTCGCGATTGTAGTTGATTGCAAGTTGCCCATAGGCATTGAAGTGGAATGGGTCAATTTGATTCACATCATAAAGGTCTGCCGTTGCAGCTTCATAAGCGATGTTCACAGGGTGTTTAAGTGGCAAATTCCAAACAGGGAAGGTTTCAAATTTTGCGTAGCCCGCTTTTACGCCGCGCTTGTATTCATGATAAAGTTGGCTCAGACACGTTGCAAGTTTGCCGCTTGAAGGGCCGGGTGCTGTGACAACAACAAGTGGTCTTGTGGTTTCAATGAATGGGTTTGCGCCATATCCTTCGTCAGAAACGATTGTGTCAACATCGTTTGGATAGCCCTTTGTGTAGTTGTGAAAGAACACACGTTCTCCGCGCTGTTCCAACTTTTTGCCAAATTTTGTGGCGCTTGGTTGCCCTTTATAAAGGGTGATTACAAAGGCGGAAACATAAAGCCCAAGTTCTCGCAAATTGTCAACAAGCCTTAATACCTCGTTTGAATAACTAAG
>CANRMV010000043.1 GCA_947631875.1 uncultured Clostridia bacterium | reverse complement strand
CCCAACCACACCATCAATCGCAAGTGAATTGTTTGTTTGGAAAGTCCTTACTGCCCGTTCGGTGTTCGCGCCAAAAATGCCGTCAATCCCGCCAACAGGAATTTGGTTGCTTTCAAGCAGCGATTGCAAAAACCAAACGTAAATTCCTCTATCCCCCTGTCGCAAAGTTGGATATGGTGGAAGAAACAAAAGCGTTCTCCATGTGTTTGGCCCAACAATGCCATCAACTGAAAGCCCATTTTGCTGCTGGAAGGTTCGAACCGCATTCTCTGTGTTTTGACCAAACACGCCATCAATCGCCAGCGACGCTCCATTTTGATTTAAAATAAACTGCAAAAGAGTGACAAAATTGTTGCTTTCGCCGCGTCTTAAAAGCGGATAATTTGCCACGTTTCCTCTTGGAAGGTATTCCACTCCCAAATAGTCGCACACACCCTGACAACATTCTTCCCCAACTTCAATTTGCCAAAGTGGATTTATCATTCTGCGTGCCTCTGCCAAATTTGTCATAAAGCCCGCTTCCACAAGTGCGGAAACGCAGTTCACTCGGGACAAAACGCCCGCATCCAAAGTTTTCACTCCTCGCCCATTTTGTGGAGTACCTTTAATCAAATTTTGATACAAATTCTCTGCCAAAGCGCGGCTTTGATTTGGCTGTGGATTGGTTGGCGAATAAAACACTTCCACGCCAGATGCAGAATTGAAATTGTCACCAAAAGCGTTGTAAGCAAAAGTTACCAAAAGGGTTAGGTTTTGCCTGTTTATCCTAACAATCCTTTCATTTATTGAAACATCATTTTGTTCTGGCTTAACATTGTAAACAGAAAAGCCTTGCCTTAAACAGCCTTCCAAAAAATAATTTTTTGCTGCACGATTAAATTCGTTTTCATATATTTGTCGGTTTAAGCCCGCAATTATTGGCGTTCTCTTGCCGGGAGTTGGCGGATTTACTCCATGTTCATCGTTGCCGCCTATGTAAAAATTTTCGTTTGCCATTGTTTCTCCTTTTTCATTTCTTTTTATGCACCAACAAAAAAATTGTTGAAAAATCTTTTAATTTGTTGAAGAAAACTTGTTTCCTGTGTTAGAATATATTAAGTAGGGATTGTATGAAGAATAAAAATAAAGCGACGGAAAAGCCAAATGTTTTTTCGTCAAACAAACTCATTTTGCCTCTATTTTTTGTTTTTTGCTCACTCCTTTTGGATGTTGTGAGTTTTTTATATCTTGGCTTTTATCAAACAATCCCAACAAGATTTTTATTTAATATTGGCGGTGCATTCATTTTTGCAGGAATAATCTACATCATGCCCGGCAAAAAATCGGCGCTAACTTTCTTTTACATATTCATTGTTTTACAAGTGATTATAAACATTGTCAACGCCAACATATACAAAGTTTTTGGCGACCTTTTCTCGCTGGACTACTTCTTCTTGGGCGCTGAGGGAGCGGCAGCAATTAGATGGGAATTTATTGATTTCATTTCAATAGTTGTGAACGCAGGCCTTTTAGGACTGATAATTTTTGGGCAAATTGCACTTTTTAAATGGAACAAAACAAAAATTGAACTCTCTGGCATATCCACCAAAGCATTTGCTCTCATCTTTGTGATTTTGTTCGAACTTTGTGGCACAAGCCTCTTTGCGGGCGAAACGGCGCATGTGGCAACCATAGAAAGTGAATATATAGAAAACAACCCCAGCTATCTTTGGGACAGTTTCCGCTTTAAAGTTGACGCCTACAAAAGTTTTGGCTACTATGGCTTTTATCTCAAAAACATGTTTGACTTTTTCAAGTTTTCAAACAATATTTCGGTGCAAGAAAGGAAATCTCTTGAAAAATTTGTGAATGATGGCAAGGTTGAACAGGCGGTAACTGATTTTTCAAATGACAACCTCATCACCATTCTGTGTGAAAGCCACGAGTGGTTTGCGTATGACCCAATCCTCACGCCTCACGTTTATGACCTTTTCACCATGCAAGATGAAAGCACTTTAAATAAATATGATGCCTCTGTTTTCACCAATTTTTATGGACACAACAAAACAAATGTCAGCGAAAACATTGTGCTCAGCGGAAATATGCCAAAACTAAACAATTTAAGTTCGCTTATAAACACTGGTGAATACAAATATGCCTACACATTGCCAAAACTTTTCAAAAAACTGCATGACGGCGAAACGGTGAAAACAACCTATTTCCATTCTTACAAGCGCACCTTCTATCATCGAGACCCAAACTATTTGGATGGCATGGGCTTTGACAAATACATCTCAATGGAAAATTATAAAGAACAAAGCGGTTGGTTTGGGGATTGGATTTCAGATGCAGATTTTGTTTCAACCTTTTTGGAGGAGTTTGTTCCGTCTGACCCAAACACAAAATTTTTGACCAGTTTTGCCACAATTTCAACGCATGGGCCATACACGCAAGACAATCCGCGCTTTAAACAATATTATGAAACTTATGACAAAGAGTTTGAAAGATATTCCGCTTGGGTAACAGAAAATGCCGAAACGCTTGGCTACTCCATGCCAACCGACCAGCATATGTTGGATGAACTGAGGCGCTATAAGGTTGGCGCAATGGATTTTGACAATATGCTTGGCAAACTTTTTGAAAGGCTTAAAGAAACCGATCATCTAAATGACACCACCATTGTATTGTTTGCCGACCACAACTGCTATTATGACAACTTGGGGCTATCTATGAAAGGCATTTCAAAAGATGACTACGCAAACACAGAGGCGCACCATATTCCGCTTATGATTTACAGCCAAAAACTGAAATCTGGCTATTATGACGATTTCTGCAACACTTATGACATTTTTCCAACGCTCTGCCAACTTTACGGTTTTGGATACAACAAAAATCTTGTGCAGGGCTACAACCTTTATGATGAGGAAGCACTGCAAAATTCCTTCTTCGCATCACACTTAGGCGGAATGTTTAATGCCAACTTTTTCAGTCAAAACATCTCTGATGCCGAGCCTCTTAAACAAAACTTGACCGCAACAGATTTGAAACAATTTAAAGAACTTGCCGAAAATTATTATTCTAAGCAAGAAAAATACGAAAAGATATATTTGAACAATCTAACTTAACAAAAAAGAGGTTTAAAACCCCTCTTTTTTTAATCTCTCTCTTATAATGCTCAGCGTTTTTTCCATATCATCGTTTTTTATGACGAGGTCATATTTACTTATGTATTCGCGTTCCATTTTTCCGCGTGAAAGGCGCAATTTGGCTTTCTCGTCTGTTTCGCCGCGCTCCATCAATCTTTTATACAGCACATCGTCATCAACATCAAGAAAAATTGTCAAAACCTTAACTTTTCCTTTCAAAAATTTTACAATCTTTTGCGCCCCAACAACATCAATATCTTTCATATACAAATTTTGAGGATTGTCAATCACCTTTTGCAGTTCGCTGTTTTGGGTTGCATATCGGCAGGTGTGCGCCTGTATCGTTTCAAAAAAATCTCCTCTCTTTTCGCGACGGTCAAACTCTTGCTCAGTTATGAATTCATAAGCATTATCGCTTTCCCTTCTTGGACGCGTTGTGACAGACTGAATAAGAAATCGGTTTTCTTTTTCAGCCAGAAGATGATTTATAATTGTGTTTTTTCCAGAGCCAGAAACGCCCGATAAAATAACAAACATATCTTTCTCCTTTTATTTGGGGTCATTTTAACACAAAACAAAAAAAATAACAAATTTTTTCACAAAATAGTTTAAAATTTACAAAAAACGCAAAAATGTTTGTGATTTTTTATAAAATGTGTTAAAGTAGTTTATACGAGAAGTGCATTCCCTTAGTTTTCCTTATCAGCACTCTCAAAATTTAACAAGGAGGAAAATTATGCGAGAATGTGAAGGAATTGGCAAAAACATTGAACAAGCAATCAACAACGCCCTCTTGGAATTAAAAGCAGCAAGAGAAGATGTTGACATCAAAATTTTGAGTGAAGGCGGATTTTTGAAAAAGGCAAGGGTTCTTGTTTCCATTTCGGCAGATGCTGTTGAAAAATATGAAAAGAAAGCCGATTTAAGAAGAGCGCTCAGCGAAGAAAAAGAAAATGATGAGGATTTTGCAGAAAACTTTTTAAAGAGAAAAAATGCAAAAACTGAAAACGAACAAACAGCGAAAGCACAAGAGCCAGAAGAAAAAGCAAAGCCAAAAGTTAGAATTGTTGCTGATGAAGAATATGTTAAGCCAGAGAAAAAAGCAGCAAAAAACAAGGCGGAAGCAACAGAAGAGGAAAGGCCAGAAAGAGCAGAGGAACAACGCAAATACACCGGCGAAGAATTTTTGCAAGGTGTTTTGAAGACTCTTAATTTGGAAGGCGAAATTAACAAAACTGAGGACGAAAAATTTGTCAGATACAGCCTCAGCGGCGAAAATCTAAACGACCTTATTGGGCATCATGGTGACTGCATGTTGTCACTCTCCCACCTTATGAATTTGGTTTGCAAAAATGATGACAAAAAACGTTTTGTGCTTGATGTTGAAAACTATCGTGCAAAACGCGAGGAAAGTTTGGTTGCTCTTGCAAAAAGAATTGCAAACAAGGTTGCAAAGAGCGGAAGATATTACAAATTTGAACCTATGGATGCAAGTGAAAGAAAAGTCATCCACACCGCCCTTCAAGAAGACGACCGCGTGACAACACTTTCCAAAGGTGAAGAGCCACGAAGATATTTAATTGTTTTCCCAAAAGAATATCATGACAGATAAAAAGAGGTTTTCGCCTCTTTTTTTATTTTTAAAAATTCAAAAATATTTGCAATCAAAAAATACAAAAAAATTATAAATAAATTAAAAAAATCAATAAAAAATTCAAAAAAATCATTTTTTTAATAAAAAACAGCATTTTTTGCTGTTTTTTTGATATTTTTAATTATTTTTTATTGATTTTTATTTTTTTATTAATTTGCGATTATTTAATTAAAAATGTGAAAGTTAACAAGCCTTAAATTAAATTTCAACTTTAAAACCATTTCTGCTCCATAGCCAAAAAGGTGTGTGAATGTCTATTGGCTGAATGTTGGTGCCCTTTAATATGTTTTTCCATTTGTCTGCCACAATTTCTCTAATATTGCTTTTTGACAAATCTTCTTGTTTAATAACTCCCAACTTCACACTTGCTTGCAAAACATGTGTGTCTGGTGCGACCGAAATTTCTTGTCGATTTTTAAATTGAGCGTTTGTATATTGTGTCATTACATAAAGCCAATAATTCATTATCTTTGTGCCAGACAAATATGGAAACAATTTTTTGTTTTCAGTTATATAGTCCTTGATTTTCTTTATGTCGTTTCCATTTTCCAAAAACAAATTTTTAACGCTTCCATTAAATTTGTTGGCAAATGTTTGACAAAGTGTTTTCCAAATCATTGTTTGCTTATTTGGTTGAAGCGCAAGTTTGTGTTTTGTAAGTTTTTGCTTTAAAATTTCATCGTCCATATTTGAAACTTTAAACACATCAAAAACTTCTTTGCTCTCCATATAAGTTTGCAGAGCCGCTTCCCAAAGTTTGTAAGAGTTTCTTTGATAATTCAACGCCATTGGCAATGTGAAATAAACAAAATTTTCTTCACTCCCCTTGTCCAAATGTGGATTGCTGTCCTCAGGCATTCTTTCGCCACCCAAACTCCCTGCTTTCCACAAGGCAATCAATTTTCCCACTTTTTCAATTAAATTGTCCATTCAATTTCATTTTCCTTTTGTGCAAATTTTTCAAAACCCCAACTTTGTCAAAATCTTTTTAACATCGCCTTTGCCTTGTGTGATTGAATATGCGCGCGACTTTCCGTCAGTGGTTTCAAGTTTTAATTTTGATGTCCAAAGCCCAGACGAAACCTTTGCTTTTTTAATTTTGCTTTTGTCAATCATAATTCCTTCGCTGTATTTTATCTCTTTGTTGGAAAAAGGAATAATCACAATTTTTTCACCTTTGCAAGAAATTGTGTGCATAGGTGCTGAGGCCGCTGCAATCGCCCCGCCTATTGCGCCACCCAAAAATCCTCCCATTGGATTTGTGTTTTGTCCCCAGCCAACAAGTCCATCATCTGCAAGCCCTTTTCCTTTCAATTCTTCTGTTAACTTTTTAAGATTGTATCCCATTTTTTTCGTTCTCCTTTTTTTGTTTTTTTATATTATAAAAATTTCCTTTAATAGAAATTTCTATAACCAAGTTTTACGTTTTAGAAATAATCCGGGTGATTGAAAAATAATAACATCTCCAAATTATTTCACGGCAACTGCCACCGAAAGCACTAGGCAAAGCAGCAGCGCACCCAAAATTTCTCGTGACTTAAAATATATCCTTTGCTTTTTTGTCAAGAATTTGTCGCGATAGAGCGTCAAAGAAAGTTCGGTGAAAGTCAAATAAATTGCCGCCCCAGCAATTCCTAAGGCAATAAATAAATTTTGGACAATGTCGTTTTTAACGAAAATCATTCCAACGCTGAACGCAACTGCAACAGCAAGTCCAACAAGTGCTAGTATGTGATTTATCTTGCTGTTTCTCTCCTCCAAATTAGATTTGTTTTGAATGTCCTCCTCACTTATGAGTTCGTCAACTGTTGTTCCAAAAATTTTTGCAAGCAATTTCAAACTTTCAATGCTTGGATAGCCGTTATCCGTTTCCCATTTTGAAATTGCTGTTCGTGTGACAAAAATTTTGTCAGCAAGGTCATCTTGCGTTAGATTGTTTTTTGCTCTCAACTTTTTTAGTTTTTCCGAAAACTTCATTTGCACTCCTTTTGACATTTTCATTATACAACATTTTTGGCAAAAGTCACGACACTTTCACTCACATTGGCTTGTTTTTCACAAATTTTTTTGTATTTTTTAATAAAAACGCTCGTTTTGCGTCAAAAATTATCTTTTTTTTGATATATTTACAAAATTTCATCAACAACACTTTTAATTTTTAACAATAAAAAATCTGCGGCACAATTTCCGCAGACTGTCATCTCATATCTTTCACATGCAAAATTTATTATACGAAGAAGCGTGTTCGGCATTTTCAATTTGTTCGCGAAACCTCGAAAATTTGTCAAGGGTGGAAAGAAGATATCGTTCCCTCTCAATTTCGTTCATGTTTGAAAAAATTTTGTCGTCAATTAAGTAATGCATTGGATTGGAAATAACTTCGTCTCGTGAAAGTAAATCCTCAACCTTATTTCTAAATTCTTCATCATCATTAGATATAACTTTAATTTTCATTGTTGGCACATTTTCTTTTCCAACCAACCTTCTCTTCGCACGCTGCGCAAAGTTTCTTAACATATCGTTTCTCATTTTTTCACCTCCAACAAGCAAATTATACAAAACGGATGTCCGCTTTTCAAAGAATAACTTATCTGTTCTTGTCGAAATTGGTTTTAATTTGTTTAATCATTTTTGTCTTAACTTTCATATATCCTACTATGAAAAATAAAAATGTTTTTATTGATAAACACTCCGTCATTGGTAAAGGCGTTGTGATTGAAGATGGCGTTCAAGTGCTTGGCGAAAGTTTTATTGGCGACCACTGCATTCTAAGAGCGGGAACAAAAATTGAAGACAGCGTTTTGGGGGAAGGTTGCGAAATTGAGAACTCCAAAATTGTTGCCTCTAACTTTGGAAAAAATTGCCATGTTGGCCCATTTGCAAATGTGCGAGCGGATTGTATTGTTGGCAACAATGTGAAAATTGGCGCTTTTGTTGAACTTAAAAATGCAACAATTTCAAATGGTTGCAAAATGGCTCACCTTTCATATGTGGGCGATGCAGATTTAGGCGAAAATGTGAATGTTGGCTGCGGAGTTGTTTTTGCAAACTATGATGGAGTGAACAAGCATCGCTCAAAAATTGGAAACAATGTTTTTATTGGGTGCAACTGCAATATTGTTGCTCCTGTCACCATTGAAAACGACACCTATATTTGTGCTGGCACAACTGTCACAAAGAACACAAAGAAGGGTGATTTTGTTATTAGCAGAGAGAGACGAAAAAACAAAGAAAATTACAATTTCATTAAAAAATTGCAAAAAAATAGAAAAAATTAATAAATATAATAAAAAAACGTCATTTTATTGACGCTTTTTATCATTGTTTTGTAACTTCTGCATCTTCCTGTTTGTTGTCCCCTTTAT
>CANRMV010000042.1 GCA_947631875.1 uncultured Clostridia bacterium | reverse complement strand
CCGGAAGAGGATTCCCCAGAAGATCCACAAGATGTTCCAGAAGAGTGCATTGTGGCAAAAGTGTATAGCCAATTTGCCCTCAATTTTGTTGATTCTGTTAAAGGCGAAATTGTTAAACTTGGCAAGGACGTTAAAAACACAGTTACTGACGATGACTACATAAACACTTTTGCTGTGTTTGAGGACAAGGACAGTGATGGAGTTAAAACACTTGGCTTTAATGTTAGAATAACGGATATGACAACAGATGCTCGCACACAATACCTCACTTTCATAACAGGAGATAGTGCAAAAACAGGCACATATTTCACTGAAAGAAATGGCTCAACTAACGAGTTTGCTCTTAATATCACTCAAATTTTTGAAGACTTGGAAGCAGAGGATATTTCTGGCGAGTTGAGGCTTGTTGGACAGTTCATGATTGAAATTTCAAAACTGACTCAAGAAAATGGAAAACTTTGCTTTGCCGATTGGTTTGTTCCAAAACCAAGTGCTGAAAGTGAATATTTTGTAAGGCTTGAAGGTGCATTAACAGGCTCGGTGACACTAAGACGCGGAGATTTGTGGTGGGCTGGAAGCGGTGATGACACACAATTCTATAAAATTTACTTTATCGAGCAATTATCCGAAGGCACAAAATTACAAAATTTTAACCTATACACATCTTATGTGACCTATTTTAATGCATCGGAATGCGCAGGAACAAATGGAACATATTATTTGGCTGTTCAAGGTGTTAATGAAAATCCATACATTATTTCATCTTCAAGAGCGTTTGTCACGAATCTTGCAGGAGCGCCAGAGCAAGTGATTAAAAATCAAATAACAAGCGCTATTAAGTTGGAAGCGGGAGTGCTTTCATTTGGCTGGGAAAATTCTGACTTTATAACGGCTGCGTTGGCAGATGTTAAAGATTATTCAGAATTTGTAACCAACCTGGTTAATCATGTGTTTAAAGCTCCTTTCACTTTCACGATGAAAGACATAATCAATGGCAATTTGACAATGAGTTTTGAATTTGTTTCGCAAGTTGATGGCGGAGCATCTATGAGCATAATTAAAAACTTTGATGCAACAATTCTTCTACAAAATTTGTTTAAAGCGGAGCAAGGCCAGCAGATTTTGGAAAGATTGGAACTTTTGGAAGAGAGTGTTAGTGATGCTGTCCTTGCAGAAACTATACGAGATTTTATCACAGCGGTTGAAAACGGAAAACATGGAATTGCATCGGGACGAAACATTTTTGATGATGAATTTGAAAAAGTTCAAACAGGTGTTTACTCACTAAGATATCGTTTGCTTGGCGGCAATTCAAGTTTGAGTTCGGGTTGGTATAATTACAAAAATGAAACTCCAACTGCGGAGCAAGACAAAAACAAATTGTATGTGAACAGTCAGCCTGTTGTTGCGGCAACAAAAGTTGACCACCCAACAGATAAAGCACAAACATCTTTCAAAGTTATATTTGCAAAGAGCAATATTTATGCACAAAACGAAAGTGGCATCGCACAAGAAGAAGCAAAGGCATACAAAGTTCGTCTTGGTGAATATATCTTCGACATCACAGGCAGTGGTGAGGCATGGTCTATGGTGATGATTGATGCGCCAGAAGGATACAAAATTCCAGGCGGCACAAATGTGAAAGTTTATGTCACGGGCGCTAATGGTGATGAAAATGGAAATGGCACAGGATACTTTATGTTCTATCTCAACCTCAATGAAGGGAATTCTGTGCTTGGAAAATATAAGCTCAAACCATCTTTATATGAAATGCAAATTTTTGCTGTGGGCAACAATATTTCCGTTTCAAGTAAGTCAGAAGTGTTCACGGTGAATTTCCTCAGTTTTGATGAAAGCATAAAAATAACTGACGGAACATTTGTTTGGCAGCCAACTGAAGGAAGGAACACAAAAGTCATCTACAAAAAAGCAACCGATAGAAGCAAAGAGGAAGATGAGGATGTTGGGGCGGACGAAAAGAGTGTGAACGCATCCTTTGCTCTGGAAGGAGCAGCGGACGGGCTTTATGACTATATTAAATTTGTTGTCAAAGGTGAAATTGACAATTCAAGAAACGTCATAAATGTTGATAGTTCTGTTTATCAAATAAACAACATCTTAAAACTTCACTCTCCAAAACTATCCACACAATTTGGGCTTTTGGGATATGATAGTTCTGCAAACTTCACGCCAGACCACAACGTTTCGATTGAAAATTGTTATTCAACAAAGGAAAACATGTTTGTTTATGTTGTTTATAATGATGCTTCCTATGATGAAGAAAAAATGCTAACCATGTCCAAAACTTTGGTGGATGACAGAGAACGCAGTTTAAGAGGAACGTTTAACACTTATGAAGTGGGCAAAACGGGAATGGAAAAGCCAGAGGAAGAGGGCGATGAAAGCACAGACATCCCATACACCGATTATGATTACAAGAGCACTGAGGAAAAAGCGGAAGAATTTTATATGTATATGCTTGGCAGTGATGCTGAGTTCACATACAATCAATCAAGCACTGAGGAAAACTATTACATCACGCAAATCATATATGGTGCAGACTCTGGCAAGAATGCGATTGCAGTTAGAAGTGATGTTCAGTCAGGTGATGACACGGTTGGGCACATAAAGGCAAGTATGCTTAATGATGTTACAAACATCCACATTGAAGAGGGAAAATTGGTTTGGACACCTGTTACAGCCCGCACAAAAGTGGCTGATCCAGAAAGTGTTGAACTTGTTCCAAATGCAAACATAATCTATCGCGTCACGATTGAGATGTATGCAAAGAGCAACGCTGACGACAGCGAAACAAACATCAGCGAAAAATATGTATATTACACCGCCGACACAGAATTTGATTTTAATCATGTTAAAAAGACTGACACAATTTTGGACTATGAAAATCAAGGCAAAGAGTTATACACAAGAGCAACAGTTCAGGCATTATCGCTCACTGTGTCAGACACATATTTGGCAGGCTCGTCCTACAAAACCCTGCTAGATGGCAGATATGCTTATGGCTCACCTGAATATAAAGGCGAAAGTGGATATAAAGTTTTGATGGGCAGTTGCACTCCAAAAGATGAAATAACAAGAATAAAAGAAATTGACAATGGCTCTTTGAAAATTGTAAACGGCAGGCTTACATGGACTTACACTGTATCCGATCCAACAATCACCACTGACAACTTCTCGCTTTATTACAGATTTATTGTGGCAGATGAAGATGAAAACGAAATTGCAGGAGAATACACGCTTCAACAAGATGAATTAACTTTCACTGTTACATTTGTTGAAAATATCGGCGAAGTTGGCAAAGATAAGATTTTATTGACAAGTGGCACGCATCATCTTAAAGTTTATGTTGCGCCAGGAACCGAACTTTCTCAAAGTCAAATCACATCTTTTGCAACTGAATATATTGGTGAAATTGAAAAACTTTCAACTTTAACGCAAAAAGATTATGAAATAATTTCAACGCCGGTGTATGAAACTCTTGACCTATCAAAATATTTTGCAACGCATCAAAATGTTTTTGTTCATCTTAAAGTGGACTTTTCAAATTTGACACAAAATTTCACTTTCAGCAACGAAAAGAGCAAACTTTTGATAATCACCAACAGCAACATGGGAAATTTTGATAAGCCAAACAATTATGAGCAAGAGTATGCAGGTTTTGTTGAGATAAGTGACACGCAAGACACGGCAACACAATCAGTTGTTGTTAAAATTTCCTTCTATGTTGAGGATGTGAATGTGGCAACAGGAAGTTCAAACAAACTCACAAGTGATGTCAGCGAAGAGTTTGAACTTGAACGTATGGCATGGCCAGAAGATTGCACAATTTCTTGGGATGCAGAAAGGGGGTTGTTCACTTGGAACTATGACAACTTTGCATTAAAGAAAGCAGCCACATTAAATCAAGTTGAAAAGGGTTGGATTCTCAACAATTCAGTTACAATTTACAAAACATCTTCAATGCAAACAACCGATGATCCAACATCGCTTTCAGCCGGAAGAGTTTACATAACAAACAATCCGGATGAAGACGGATTTGTTGAAATTTCTTATGATCCAGATTTGAGATCCAGCACGCAAGATGGACCAGAGAAGAGGTATTTTGACATCTACACAAACAGCAGGAGAAACTTTGCAGAGAATTGGTTTAATGTCACAGATGAAGAAGGAAACGACATTACAAAACTTTTTGAGGATAAGGAATCCTTTAAGATTGAAATTGAAAACAAAGAGAACACAATAATTGTGCAAGGCGACAAGTATTATAAAGTAAATCAAGATGAAATTTCATATCCAATATTTTTGGTTAAAGTTTCCTATCTTGGTGACACTGACGAAGTGCTTGAAGAATACAACATAAGCACCTACAATCATTATTACGCACCTGAGAAGATAAGCAATAAAATTCAACTTTCAATAAGAATTAAGCGCAACGAAAACAGCGTTCAATCAGTTAAAAAGGACTATGAAATTGACGGAGTTGCAGCAGTGGCAGATTTCAACCTCTTTGAAAGTGGCGACGGGACAAAGGAAAATCCTTATCAAGTGGCAAACGCAAATCAGTTTATGAACATTCGTTATCGCATGACGCGAGAAAACACAACTTACACAACATCAGACGGGAGTGAAGTTTCAATAAGCGAAGGCAAAACATATTATTTTGAACTCACTGAGGACATTGATTTAACCAACATTGACGGACAGGCTTACACCATTGAAGGATTTTTGTTTAAAGGCACATTTGACGGAAATATAAACGGAGGGGACCACACAATAACTTACACCTCAAAAAATGTTGCTGACCTAACAAATCAAATTGTGGTTTCAGAAGGGGACACAAAATTTCACTTGTCTGGGCAACAAACAAGCAATTTCACCAAAGGCAGTGCATTGTTTGAAACGTTGTCGGCTTCAAGCACAATTTCCTCACTTGGATTGAAAGTTAATTTTGAATTTGCAAACGAGAACGATTGGGCAAAATGGTTTAGAACAAACATTCTTCTTGCGGGGCTTGCGATTGACAACAGCGGGCATATTGAAGGAGTTGAACTTAAAGAATTTAGAAGCAATTTCTGTGCGCAAGGTGCTCACCATGAAACAGTTATTCTTGCATTTGGTGGAATTGTTGGCAGAAACTACGGCATGAACACTGAGATAAAAGATTGCATCATATCTGCGGAAACAGAACTTCTTGACAAGAACTATCCAATGGCGTTTTTCTATGGTGGCGTTGCCGCATTCAACTATTCGGCAATTTCGGGCTGCCAAACAACAGGAAAGGTTAGTTTGTATTTGAACTCATCCACAAGCACCGCACAAATTGGCGGAATTGCTTGTTCAAACTCAAACACACAAGCCGCCGTTATTGAAAAATGCAAATCATCCTTTGTTGTTGATGTTTCAAATTGCCAATGCTCTGGAAACATTTCAGGCGTGGTTGTTTGCGGAAACGGAAAAGTGGACATTAATTCTGACGATGTTAAGGATGCACGCATTGAGCCAGCAGACAAAGAAGGCATTGTGTTTAATCAAGTGAACTGCAAATAAATTTGGAATAGATAAAACGAAAAATGAGTATAAATAGAATGTGAAAAAGTCTGTTTATGCTCTTTTTTTATTGATTGTTGTTTGCGCTTTTTGTTTGGTGGGTTGCAGCAAAAATGAAGTTCCAAGCCAAATCTATGAAAAAAACGCGTTTAGGATATTGCGGCAAGTGGATTCAAACGGAAAAATCAATTTGTCTTACATTTTTCCTGTCAACAGCGAAAAACTTGAACAGTTGCAGTTTGATGAAACTGATGTGAAAATATATAAATTTTATCTTTCCACCTATGTTTCAGCGCTTGCTGATAAATACAGGGAAATGGCAGGCGAGGGCACAAAAATTTCAAAGTGTGTGTATTACACCGATGTTGACGGCGTGGGCTTTATTTTGGAATTTGATGATTTGCAGGCGCAAAAGGATTTTTTTAAAGTTGATGACGAGCAGCAGTCCGATTTAAACACTCAAACTTCTGGATTTTTCATTAAAAAAGTGGAAATGAAAACAAATTTTCCAATTTCAAGTGCGGAGGCGGCAGAAAATTTAAAACAGGTGTGCCGCCTTGCGATGAACACTTGGAGCGAGCAAAATCAAATTGACAAGCAAAAAATTGAAAGTTTTTCAAGTTGTCTTGAAGAAAGTTTGTTTATTTATGACACTGCTTCGCCAACAAACAGCCTGAAATCAAATGTTATGTATGAAGGCAATGGCTTAAAACACAACCTTTTTATTAAAAGCCAAGAGGAAATAAGTCAGAATGCCCAAATAGAATTTTTTATAACCTATCCAAACACAGCAATTTGGTATTTGTCCGCACTAATACTTGTTCCGCTTGGAATGCTCCTTACTTTTCTTTTGGAAAAAAGAAAAGTAAGCAAAAGCCATCCATGATGGTTTTTAGAAAGTGCCAAACAATAAAAGCGGTCATGGACCGTTGGAAAAAAGAAAAGTAAGCAAAAGCCATCCGTGATGGTTTTTAATATTAAAACTCTTCTGTCGTTCCGAGATATTCCCCGCTGTCAGTCCGGTGCGTTTTTTTGCTGTCATTCTGAGGCAAAGCCGAAGAATCTCAAAAAAATTGCTAAAAATGTTTGATTTTATTTTACATATTGTTTAAAATAATAACATGAAGAAATTTATCATGAGTTTTATGATAATGTTTTGTTTATCACTCATAGGAGTGAGTGCGTTTTTCTTTTCCGGCTGTGGAACAGCCGTAAGCAGCGGGGGGGGGATTTAGGCTCTGAAATTCCTGAAACTCCAAAAGAAGAGGAGCCGGGAGATGACAATCAAACAGAAGAAGATCCTCCTGCGGAGGCAAATTCTAAAAATTGTAAAATTTACATAATTTCAAGAATTATAGACAGTGCCAGCACACTTGTTGACGCCACCACAACAACCGTGCCTTACTATGAAGGTGCGTTGCCAAGATTTTCAGTTTATGTTAGAAACAACAAAGGTGAAGCTAGCAATTTTGGTAACACAAAATATGTTACGGTGAGACCCGTAGCAGGAAGTTCCGGCACAGTAAACGAAAGTTCTGTTATTAGCCTATATCAATTTTCATGGGCATATACCAGTTCAACAGTCAAAAGATATTTAAGGGTTTATATAGATAACATAGGACATGGTACGGGTGGAGGAAGTCGTTGGTATTATTACTTTGGGGTTGACCAAAAAGCAGATAATTCCTGTTGTCAAACTTTGGTATCGACTTCAAGCACCTATGTGTATTTTTATAAAGACACTTATACATCCACTGAAAGTACTGCACAATCAAATTGTGACACTTGGATTTGCCAAACTGACCAATCAACCACGATAGATTATCGTTTGTATTTCAGAAGAGGTTACACTCTGGATTTTGACAAGAATGAAGGAAGTTATGTGACTCCCGTTGCAATTTATGCTGGGGTGCCATACACGGTAACGCAAACCACAACTCGCACAGGATACACATTTGCAGGCTGGGGATATACTGACGGTGGTGACACGCCGTCTAAAAATTTCACAATTCCAGCAAGCAGAGTTAGCGGAAATATAACATTATATGCATATTGGACACCAAACAGATATAATGTGCAGTTGTATGATAATTTTCCAGAAACAGCGGGCACCACTAGTGCAGGAAAGTTTTCTGATGGTTCCACGCATTGTTATGCAGCATATGGCACAAAAACATTTTATACGCTTCCAACCGGTTATACGGTGGCAACGATAACAGTGCCAACTTGCACAGGTTACACTTTTAATGGCTATTACACATCCACTTCTGGTGGAGATCAAATTATAAACAGTTCTGGAACTCTTGTTGATAATTGGACAAGAACAACTGATTTGAACATTTATGCCCAATGGGCCGCGAGAACATTCACTATCACGTTGAATTTGAATGGTGGAACACGTGCTTCGGGAGCCCCGAGCACGGTAAAAGCAACATATTATAAAGTGCCGTCATGGAGTAATATGAGTTCAAGTTACAATCCAACAAGGACGGGTTATACTTTTGGCGGATGGACAACAACTCAAAACGGCTCAACAGTTTTAATCAACACATCAGGAACAATAAATGCAAGTGTTACGAGTTACACTGATTCCAGCAAAAGATGGATTTATGTTGGCGCCAAAACTGTATATGCAAAATGGACTGCGAGAACATTCACTCTCAACTTGAATTTGAATGGCGGAACTCGTGCTTCGGGAGGAGCAACGTCGCTGACCGCAACTTACAATGCAGTTCTATCAACAAGCGGTTTGGGTGCAAATCCAACCAGGACATCCTACTCTTTTGGTGGCTGGACAACAACACAAAACGGCTCAACGATTTTAATTGACTCGTCAGGAACAGTCCAAGCAAGCGTTGCGAGTTACACCGATGCCAGCAAAAAAT
>CANRMV010000041.1 GCA_947631875.1 uncultured Clostridia bacterium | reverse complement strand
ATGGAGGAAGCTAAAAAATTATTAGAACAAGATAAAGAAGAATGGACTATGTTGGTGCAGTTGTGGGCGCAGATGGCTACACCAACACACAACTGAAAAATGTGTATTTTTCAAACACCACAGAAGGCTCAATAGGAGATGCTTCTGGTGTAAACACCATTGAAGCTGTTGATGCAGGTGCTGGTGTTTTTGAAAGTTCAATGATTATCAGGCAAGCAAGCGATGCGTTAGTCGAGGCACTTGAAATAGAGGAAAGTGAAACTGACAAACTTGTTTTGGCTGGGCTTATTGGAAATGCATACATAAATGGCAGAGATTATAGCAGAAGTTTTAAGTTTGAAACAGGCTCTTATCTTTCAAGAGAGTTGAGAAAAGTTAACAGCGAAAGCGGAAACACCACTTTGGACACGCGTGATATACAAACCGGCTTCTATTATGGAGACATTTTGATTGTTCGCAAACAATCTAACGGAGATTATGTTTACAGTTCATCATACACATTTGCCCAAAAGACTGTTGAACTCACCATTGGAAATGGCAGTCCATTCAAAATGGATGGGGGAAGTGATGGCAACATTGAAGTGTATTTCATGTATTATTTCTCAGTCCAGAGGGCTTTGGAAGAAAGTGACCCGAATAAATTTGCTTTTGCGCAAGATGATATAAACGATTTGAATTATGTTTCCACCAATTCAAACTTCCATCCATTGAAGCCAACAGGAGATGATGGGGCAGTTGAAGTGGACACCGACATCACAATTTCAACCTCATCCAGCATTTTGAATGTTGATGCCAATGTTAACATCACAGTTAAAAACACCGGGCTTGCAAAAATCACTGTTTCAAGCATACTGAATGTTGTAAAAGCGAAAACAATTTACATTTTTGTTGTGAATTACTTTAACAAAAACATACAATCCTCTTTGTTCTTTGCAGAAAACAGTTTAAACAGTGAAAATTTAAATGGCGACTCCACTTACACACTTCGAGGAAACAAAAACTCAAAATTGTATCTTGTGCCAAATTACAGTTATAATGAAGATGACAAGTTCAACATTTCTGATGATGGGATATTGAACTATAAGAGCAAAAACTATGTTTTAAATCCAAATATGGATTTGACTGTCAGTGTGACCCCTGAAAAAGGCGGCTCTTTCTCAAAATCACAGGTTGATGGACAAACGGTTGTTTTCTTTAAAAAGGATAGAACTTCCAAGCCAGCTGCCGGTGCAACAGACACTTATAATCTAACGCCTGTTCTTCAAATTGTGATTGACGGCGTGCGTTATTATTTTGAATTGGATGGCTCAGCACTAAACAATTTGAAATTGACTTACAGAGAAAGTGCTCAAAGAATTTACACGGGCTCAACAATGCATAGAATTGTAACAAATCAAACTTTTGCGGACACGGTGACAGTTGAATCCACAAACAACGATGAAAAGATTTATTACAGAGTTACAAAAGTTGGAGATGGTGAACCAAGCACAATTCAAGAAAGATTGAACGAAAATTACACGGGTGACTATTTAACATATTTGAATGGCGATGCAAATGACTTATTTGACTTTACATTCACGCCAAAAGGCACAAACATTTACAGTTTTGTTTGCGGCGTGAATAAGAATAGTCAGGCATATAAAAACAGATACAGTGAGCCAATTTATGGCGAATACATCTTGGAGTTTAGATCAAGCACTTTTGACGATAATGGCGGGGCAGTTTGGTGCTCCACAAGAATTTTCCTTGATGAAGCGGAATTGAAATTTATTGGAATTAACAACTATTCAAGCATCAATGATGTTTCCACCACAGCGGAGGTTGTTGTTCCATCACAAAGAGGGCTTTTGGAAATCACGCTTGACCCTGTTGAAGCCGTGTTTGACACTTTCACAATTTCAAACAATGCGGCAAATTATAACGAGGGCGCAACCGAAATTTCGCTTTCGTTTGCCTATGAAACTGTTGATGAAAACAAGAGTGTGACATATCAACCTGTTCCAAACTTTGGAATTTATAGTAATGGTGCGCTGACATTCACATATGCACAAATGATAACCTTTTTAAAGAGTTTAAGCGACAATGAGGAATGTTATCGCGGAAAGATTTACATTTCTTACATCATGCCTGCAAGCAATGTTATGGACAAAGTGCCTGTTGGCTTTGATGTTTCTGTTACTTATGGCGAAGATAAAGACCCAATAACCGAAAAAAGAATGTATTACACAAAACTTGGCAGTTATGCAAGGCTTGAATTTGCAAGCAAAGATGCAATCGACAATGTTTACTATGTTGCACGCGGGCTTGAATACAATTTGATTTTAAATTCCTTCGGTTTTGAGGAAAATCAAATCACAATCACATCGTCAAATCAAAATGTTGCTCAAATTGTTAATGAAAACGGGGCAATAAGGCTGCAAATCACGCCAAACAGCATTGTTTATCCACAAGGTTATCCTGGACTTTATGTCACAATCACCACAACCGCTTACAAGATTGTGGACAATGTGAGAATAAATTCTGAGCACAAAATGGAACTTTGTGTTATGGATTTTGTTATGAATTACAATTATTCCGAAGGCAAAAACGAAGATTTGATTGTTGGAATGGTTGACGGAGTGATTTCAACAACCATTGGAAATCCTTATAGGCTTGAACTTTCAATTTCAGATTTTATTGAATATGACAAATCAAATTCAAGCGTTGCTCAAAGCGTTAACAATTTTGTGACACAAATGACAAATCGTGTGGTTTGGACTGCTTATGAAGTTGGTTTGCCAGATGTTTATCTGCGAGATCTCACTGAAATTTATAGGTCTAATTATTTCTTGGCTGACGGACTTACAATCACTCCACTTAAAGTTTACAATCATGAACTTGACGCATATCATTTCTCAGTTTTGGGCTACTACATAATGGAAAGCGGCGGCTATATTTACAGCCCAACGCCAATCGCGTCTGAAAGATTTTATACAGAATTCTCCTTTGATGTTAAGGAGCAAAGCACAGAAGAAAGCCCTCTTCCAATAGAAAAAACTGAGGAATTTATGAATATGATGGCAGGACAATGGTATATTCTGTTGGATGACATCACATTGACAAATGATGAGCAAGCAAATAAGGAAAACATCGAACAATTCACGCCAATAACCGCTCAAATTGCAGGTCTTGACGGAAACGGCCATGAAATATATATGGGCGGCGAATATAACATGGAAACTCTCGCAGAAATTGGGCTTTTTGCAAATGTGAGGGAAGACTGTGTGATAAAAAATGTGACAATCAGTTTAACATCCAATGTGACAATCTATGTTGCTTTGGACACCTACAATGTTGGGCTTGTGACTGCCAACAATGAAGGCATTATCACCAATGCAAACATCAAATCAAATGGCAGGTCTTTGTCAGTTATTTATCGTGGCGAAGGGACCGCAACAAGTTCTTATGTTTCATCGATTGCTGCAAGCAACTCGGGAATGATAACAAATTCGCGTTCAGACCTAGACATATTTGCAAATGTCAATTTGACGGGCTTTGTTGGCACAAACTCCGGTAAGATTGCAAGTTCTTATTATAAAGGCGGCAGTCTTGAAAACTATTCCACAGGAACAAGTGAACTTACAGCAGGCTTTGCTGTTGAAAACTCTGGCGAAATTTACACCTCCTATGTGAGCGGCGACTTTGACCCTTCCACAACCTATTATAGTGGCAAGGAAAACGCTTTGAAAGCAAACAATAATATTGCAGGCTTTGTTTATGAAAATACCGGAACGGTTACAGATTGCTACACGAACATAAACATGGAAGGAAATGGCTCTTATGTGGCAGGCTTCACATTAACCAACTCTGGCGAGATTGATAGATGCATTTCTTGGAGCGTTCTTATCAACCGAAACGACTCTGGCTATGGTTTTGCGGGCATGAATGAACTTGCAGACGAGGACAACGAAGGCGGCAGCATTACAAATTGCTATTTCCTGCAAGACGCTGGTGTTAATGAAAACATTGGAAATCTTGAAAATGACCCTAACGCAATTATCAAACCTTTGACGCTTAAAGAATTTGAATTGGGCGAAAAATTGCCTGACGAAGAGGAAGTTGACCCAACAGACAATTTTGCAACTTTATTTGAAAAATACAACTATCAAACTCAAAAAGGTGCAAATGCAGTTTGGTTCTATAATGATGAAACAAATGCATCAACACAAGAGTTTGGCGATGCAAGATTCAATATAAAAAGGCTTGAACTTGTTGCTCCAAACATAATTGCTTTCTCACAAAGAAAACTTGAAAGTGTTGAAACTGTTGTTGACCCAGAAACGAATGCGGAAAATGTTGTTTACAACTATGTTTATGATTCCTCTGTTTGTGAGCCACTTGGGGAAATACACAACCCAATTACAATTTCAAGTCCTTCCGATTTTGAAAATTATGTTTCCAGACAAAACAATTCTGTTAACGTAAATAAGGCTTATTATAGATTTATTTCCGACATTCAATATGATGAGGATGCGGATAACAGCAAACTTTCTCAAACAAGATTTTTGGGCTACTTGGAAGGCAACTTCATGGAGATTGATGGAATAAAACTTGTTTCAAGCAACAATCAAAATTTTGCCGGACTGTTTGCAGAAATTGGAAGTTCAAGTGATGCGGGCTCAATCGGCGTGGTTATGAACCTCACCATAAACCCAAATGAAGTTAACTTCTCTAATGCGGCCGTTGTTGGAACTTTGGCAGGAAGGCTTGTTGGCGGAAAAGTTTATAATGTTAATGTTGTTCCAGAAGATGATGTCGTCGTTCAGGGTATGAATATTGTTGGCGGAATCATTGGTTTGACAATGGGAGAATTTGACGTTTCAACAGTAAATTCAAGTGCATTTGTGCGAGCGAAAAATTTAAGAACACAGGATTTCCAATCGGGCTCATCTGATTATTCGGCTTATTCTTATGCAGGAACAATAATTGGCGTGGCAAGCGGGCATGGCAAAGTTCGATTCTCTTCTCTTAATGAAGAAATTCGCGTTTCTGCCGCAAGACCAGGCTTGATGTTTGGACTTGTTGACACAGGCGTGACAGTTTCGGATATGGAAGTCACAATTTTGGAGGAAACAAGGGTTGTTTCTTACAACGATTATGCTGGATTGTTTGTTGGGCAAACAAGAGGAAACATTTCAAAAGTGAGCATTTATGGCTCAGACTTAATAAGCAACCCATTTGATGTTAACAACACATCTTATCTTCCAAAAATAGTCGGTGGCTTTGCTGGCCTTGTTGAGACGGGAAATTTGGACAATATTTATGTTTCACAAGACATCATTGCAAGCACGGCTTCAACAAAACCTTATGATGACGGCGGAAGAGGTATAAAATATATCGGTGGTTTTGCCGGACAAATTGCGGGAAACGCTGTTATTTCAAACATCGTTGTTGATAATGTTTCAATCACCGGAACTGAATTTGTTGGCGGGGTTGTTGGGCAAATCAGTTTGTCACGTGTCGGCTCAGTTAATTTCTCCAATTTGGATGTTTCTGCAAATTTAACTGTTAAAGGTTTGGCGGTTTCACAAGTTGGGGTTGGCGGACTTGCTGGCGAAGTGGCGGAACAATCAAACATTGTCCTTTCTGCAACAAACAAAGAAGCAGACACGATTGTAAACAACAAATTTGTTATTGAGGGCTCAATACAAGTGCTTATATATCAGGGTGGAAACACTTCCTATCATATTGGTGCAATTCTTGGCAAGAATGACAAATCAAACAATCATCTCATCTCAAACACTGATTCAACCATTTCCGGTGAATCATCAATCACAAATGTTTCAAATATGGCAGGTGGTGCTGATGATTGGACGGAAACTTTGAAAACAAATAAATCGGAGGGTTCTGTCACACTTGAACACACATCAACGACAGGAGAAACAAATGTAAACAAAAATATTTACAATGCAACAGATTCAACATATGCAACAAATTTGAACTTCACATTAAACGAAGAAAGTTTAAATGTTTACATTTCTGTGTTTGGAATCGCAACAGAATTTAAAGACTAAGTATAAAAAATTTAATATTTGTCAAAAAATTTTTAAAAAAGTGTTGACATTTTATTAAAAGTTTGATAAAATGAATTGGTTAATTGACACTATGTTAAAGATTTTTGCCATTTACAACTTAAAATAAGGCTTATTGGCGGTTATTTACACACGCCATAAGCCTTTTTTTAAAATTTTTAAGGAGAGCCTATGTCCACATTCATGAAAAAACAAAAATTTGGAAAAACGGAAAGATACACCTTTGCTCAACTCAAAGATTATATCGACATCCCACCATTGCTTGAAATTCAAAACAATTCTTACAGAGATTTTATTGATAATGGCATCAAGGAAGTTCTTGATGAGTTTTCGCCTGTTGTTGATTATTCTGGAAAGGCGAAATTATATTTTCTTGAACCTGTCATCGACAAAGTTCCAAAATACACCAAAAAAGAGTGCAAAAGAAGAAGTGCCACTTATTCTATTCCACTCAACGTTAAAACACGCTTTGTTGTTGAGGAAACAGGACAAGCAGTTGAAGATGTTGTGTTCTTGGGTGACATTCCTTACATGACTGAGGATTGCTCTTTCATTTTCAATGGCGTTGAAAGAGTTGTTGTAAATCAAATTATCAAATCACCAAACTACTATCTTGTTCGTGACAAGCAAAGAGATAACACCACTCTTCATGGGCAAATCATCCCAAAACGTGGTATGTATATTGAATTTGAACAGGGGGCAAACGAAGTTTTAAAGGTTGTGCTTGACAGAAAGCACAAAATCACACTTGGACTTTTCCTTAAATGCTTTGGCTACACTGCTGACGAAATTTTGAAACTCTTTGGAAATCACAGACTTATCAAAAATGTGCTTGAAAAAGAAACTCAAAACACACAGGAAGAGGCGCTTTTGGAATTTGCAAGAAAAACTCGTCCTGCTGACGTGCCTTCTGCTGAAACCACAAGAAGTTATTTGAACCTTTGGTTCTTCTCAGACCAATGGTATAACCTTTCAAGAGTTGGAAGATACAACTTAAACAAAAAACTTTCACTTGCAAGAAGAATTGAAGGACATATTTTGGCTGAGGATGTTGTTTCTCCTGATGGCGAACTTATTGCCAAAGCAGGAACAGTTGCAGAGCCAGATATTTGTCAAAAAATCAAAGCTTCTGGCGTAAACGAAGTTTGGATTCAACTCACAGACAAAAAATATTTGATGAGAGGAAACAACCGCGTTAAACTTTCTGACGTTTTCCCATGCGATGAAAAGAGTTTGGGAATTTTGGAAGAAGTTTATTATCCTGTGCTTGCTCAAATTTTGAAAGACAACAAAACAAAAGAAAAGAGAATGCAAGCAATCAAAGAACACGCCAAAGATCTTATGGTTATGACGCTTACAATGGACGACATTTTGGCATCAATGAGCATGTATCTTGATGTTTTGGAAGATATTTGCAAAACAGACAAAATTGAACACCTTTCAAACAAGAGAATTGCAACTGTTGGAGAACTCTTCTATGACCACTTCCGTTCGGGCGTAACAAAACTAGTTGCAAACATCAGAGAAACCCTTCAAGGAAAGGAACTTTCTGAGGTTACTCCAAGACAAATCATCAATCCAAAAGCAATAAATCGTGCTCTTCGTGACTTTGTTGCATCATCCCAACTTTCTCAACTTATGGACCAAGTTAACCCACTTTCTGGAATAACGCAAAAGCGCCGTGTTTCTGCTGTTGGACCTGGTGGAATTAAGAAGGAAAGAGCAGATGCCGAAGTTCGTGATATTCACTACACAAACTATGGAAGAATTTGTCCTATTGAAACCCCAGAAGGACAGGCCATCGGACTTGTTAACACACTTACAAGTTACGCTAAAATAAATGAATATGGCTTCATTGAAACACCTTACAGAAGAGTTGACAAGGCCACAGGAAAAGTTTCTGACAAGTGCGAATACTTTATGGCAGATGTTGAAGATGAGGCATATATCGCTCAGGCAACAGAGCCACTTGATGAAGAAGGAAGATTTGTAAACAAGAGAGTTATGTGCCGTCATAAAGACTATGCTTTGGACGTTCCTGCAAGCCAAGTTGACTTTGTGGATGCCTCTCCAAGACAATTCATCTCAGTTGCAACATCTTTAATTCCTTTCGTAAACAGCAACGAGGCGAACAGAGCCCTTATGGGTGCAAACATGCAACGTCAGGCAGTGCCACTTCTTCGCAGCGAAGCACCTATTGTTGGAACAGGAATGGAGGCCAAAGTTGCACACGACTGCGGCTACACAACTCTTGCCAGAGAAGATGGCGAAGTTGTTTATGTTAGTGCCGATGAAATTAGAGTTAAGAATGTAAATGGTAATATAGATATATATAATCTTACTAAATTTGATAAAACGAATGACGAAACCTGCTTCAACCAAAA
>CANRMV010000040.1 GCA_947631875.1 uncultured Clostridia bacterium | reverse complement strand
TTCACTTGGCACGCACGCATCTTGGGAATGATAATTCCGTCAACGCCGGCGCACTCACAAGTTCTTATTATTGCACCAAAATTGTGTGGGTCCTCAATTCCGTCAAGCAGCACAACAAAAGCATGCTCGTTTTTCTTGTTTTGCAAAATTTCTGCAACAGAGGAGTATTCAAAATCAACTGTTTCGGCAATATAGCCTTGATGATGGGCGGTCACAGACTTGGTGTCCAGCACCTTTTTTGGCAAATATTCAATTTTTAGGTTGTTTTTGCGTGCAAGAGCAATCACATCATCTTTTCGCGAGATGAAATTTTTGTCAATCATAATTTTGTTTATTGTTGTGCCATTTTTTATTGCTTCAACAACTTGATTTCTTCCTTCAATGTTCATAAAAACCTCTATTCAACTGATTTTTTTAAGATTTCTTCCAACTTTTGGGTGTTTGTCAAATATAAATAGCCCACAAGCGCCTCAAAACAGGTGGCTGCTTTGTATGTTTTTTCATCACAGTTTTTGGCTGTGTGCTTTGGCTTGGCGTTTCTTGTTTTGCGGACAATTTCCTTTTCGTCATCAGAAAGAGAGCCCATAATCTTTTCCAAAAATTGTGCTTGGGCGGCGGCATTGCAAAATTTTTTTGCCCTTTCGTGATAATTTCCCATTTTTGTTTTTTCATGCTCCAAAACCCAAATTCTCACAAAGGCGGTGTGCACAGCATCGCCCAAAAACGCCAAAGCAAGAGGGGAAAGGTTTTCAGTTTTCATTTTTTCTCCTAATTGTTGAATCTAAACACAATCACATCGCCGTCTTGAACAACATAGTCTTTGCCTTCCATTCTCACTTTGCCCTTCTCTTTTGCCTTCAAAACGCTGCCTGCTTCAATCAAATCGGCATATGAGACAACTTCCGCTTTGATGAAACCTTTTTCAAAATCGGTGTGTATTTTTCCTGCGGCTTCTGGTGCTTTTGTGCCTTTTGTGATTGTCCACGCGCGCACCTCTTTTTCGCCGGCGGTGAGATAACTCATAAGCCCCAAAAGGTCATAACTTGCCACAACAAGTTTTTCAAGGCCGCTTGTTTTTATGCCAAGTTCTTCTTTAAACAGGGCGCGCTCTTCCTTTTCAAGCCCAACAATTTCTTCCTCAATTTTTGCGCACAAAACAACCATTTTTGCGCCTTCCTTTTGGGCTATTTCGCGCACGCTTTCAACATATTTGTTGTTTTCTTTTTCAATGTCCTCTTCGCCAATGTTTGCCACATAAATAACAGGCTTGGCGGTGAGAAGAGCAAAGTTTTTCAGAAGTTTTTTCTCTTCTTCGCTGAAAGGCAGGGTTCTTGCTTGTCCGCCAACTTCCAAAGTTTGTTTAATCCTGTTCATCATCTCAACGGCAAGTGTCAAGGATTTATCCTTGTTTTGTCTTGCAATCTTTTCATTCTTTTCCAAGAATTTTGCCACTTGTTCAAGGTCGGCGAGGGCAAGTTCGGTTTCGATAACCTCAATGTCGCGTTTTGGGTCAATCGAGCCGCTCACATGGATTATTTTTTCATTTTCAAAACATCTTACCACATGCACAATGGCATCAACTTCGCGTATATGGCTTAAAAACTTGTTTCCAAGCCCTTCACCATGACTTGCACCAGCCACAAGTCCTGCAATGTCCACAAACTCAATGCTTGCAGGGGTGATTTTTTGCGTGTTATACATTTTTCCAAGAACTTCCAATCTCTCATCGGGAACGTCCACAATGCCAACATTTGGCTCTATGGTGCAAAAAGGATAGTTGGCACTTTCCGCGCCAGCTTCCGTTATTGCGTTGAAAAGCGAACTTTTTCCAACATTAGGAAGTCCAACAACTCCAATTTTCATTGTATTTCCTTTTAACACAATATTGGAGAGACAAAAATCTCTCCAAATTGCAAGTTTTTTATCGATTCAAAAGCAAATTAACTATCGAGCGTGGTCAAAAGTGCCAGATTTTTTGTGCCTTGCAGGGCTGTTTTCGACTTCTTCTCTGCTTGGAGTATAGCCGGCAACAGGCTGGTCATAGGTTTGTTCACGCAAATTGTAATTTGCCATTCCGGCGTTCTCGGCGGTTATTGTTTTCCAGCTGGATTCTGGTGGATTTGCTTCGTCACGGGCGGCTTCTGCTGCATCAAGTTCATCCTTAGCCTTAGCCTGTTCTTGCTCCGCTTTTGCCAAATTTGCTTTAAGTTGATCCAAATGTTCATTGTCGGCTGTTTGGTCGGCTGCAATTTGTGCCTCAACGGCATCAACAGTGCGGAATTTTGCTCTGTAACGTTTCAATCTTTCAAGTTCATCTGGGGTCAAAGAGCCTTCGGCTCTTGAAGAAAGATCGTTGTAATCGTCGCGTTCTTCTTGGGTTGCTTGGCTGAGAGCAGCACTGTCATGTTCTTTTGCTTGCATTCTGAGTTTTGCATAATCTTCGTGTTGTTTACGCTGTTGCTCACGCTGGTGTGTTGCAATAGCCTCTTTTTGATGCTCAACCAAGTTTTCTCTTGCTTTAACAACTGCGGCTTTTTGAACGGCTTCTGCTGCTCTTTGTTGTTTGTAAATTTCCCTTTGCAGTTCTTGCCTTTTTATTTCAAGTTTATCTCTTTCAGATTGAGTTAAGTTTGGATTTGCAAGTTGTTGTTCAATTTTTGTAAGTTCAACTTTTGCTTCGTTGAATTTTTCGTTAACTTTTGCAAGTTGCTTTTCAATTTGTTTGTGGCTGTCTTGAATGTGCTTTTTGGCATCAGCAAGCCTTTTTTGTCTTGCTGCTCCAATCGCGTTCCAAGGTTGTGCTTCAACCATAAGTGCGCCACCAGCAAACAAAATGGCAACTGCTGCAAATCCAGGAATAAACACTGAAAGAAGCACGCAAATGAGGCCTCCGCCAATCAAACAGTTCCTAAGATTTGGCATAGGAGGGTGTGGGGTCCATTCCTCCGGCTCTTTTTCAGCAGGTTTATCAACATGCTGTGGGTCTTCAATCTTTTCTGGGATTGGAAATGTTTCCTCTGGTGCTTTGCCTTCAACAATGTTGGCTTGAAGGTTTGCCAAAGTGTCAAAGTGAACAGAGGCTGTTTTTTGATTTGTTCTTTCATAAACAGGCAAGTATTCCACGCCTTCACTTGGCACTTTTGTGTGAACTGATGGATCGGCATCACCATCTTGATAGAAATATGCCTTTTGTGATTTTTTGCCTTCTCTTGTTTCAACGTCAAAGGCTTCATGCAACAAGCCCGGTTTTTCTTTTGTTCCATTTAAAGCGGAAATAAACTCTTTGTTTTGAGTGAAATCCATTTCAATAGGAATTGTGATTTCGGACACACCTTTGCCAGAGGCAAGAACAAGTGCTGGATTGGTTGAGAGTGTTTCTGTCTTTTCTGTTTCTTTTCCCTCTTTCTTTTCCACTTCAACAGAGTGGTGAGCAAGCCTTGCGCGGTCAACCCTTGTCCATGTTGGAGCCTTGCCACCAATTTTTGCATAAACAAAAACTTCATTTTTTTCATTGAGCATGAAGTTGACTGCTTGTTCAACGGTTTTGCCTCTTCCACTTTTTTGCTTAACAATGGCACTATACAGCCTTATTTTAGGGGATTCTGGTGGAATCCCAATTTCAATAACTGTGTCGACTGGCCCTCTTCCGCGTTTTTCAACTTCGCGTCTTTCAAGCACAATTCTCTGCACCAAAAGATTGTCAATCAACTCTGTGTTGCTTTTTGAGTCTATGGTGACATTTGTTCCCTCAGCGAAGGCTTCATCAAGGATTCTTGTAACAAACCCAATGTTCATAGGTGAATTTTCATTCAAAAGAACAGCGCTTCTTTGAACTCCACCTTCCTGACAAATGATTTGGCTTCCTCGTGCATTTGTTGCAATTCCAACATCTCTTCCGGCAACTTTAATGCCATAAGAAAGTTCTCCGTTTGCAGTTATTTGAATTTTTTGAACAGGAAATTCATAAAAGCCATCAGCATTTGGAGTCACGCCGCTTGTGATTGAAAAATCAGGATTTTTTCTTTGCATTTCTGCAAGATAATTGGCAGAGATAAGCAAAGTTTTTCCTTGTCTAACCGCTCCTTCGGCAGTTGTGATTTGTTTTTCCATAACCACAAAAACAGTTTGATTTTCATCTTTTTCAGCGCCATCAGGGGTGCGGAAATGCCTTTGTCTTGTGACAGTTGCAAGCATATGCTCTTCAAGTCTGCGGCCATCTTCGGCAGTTGCGACATGTGCTTGGTCTTTATAAATTGAAATTTTTTGTTGGGGGCCAAGTTCTGGTGCGCCTTCAAGTTTCACATTTTGTGTTAGCCCTGAGTAAGTAACTGCACCAAAAGTGTAGTTGCTGAGTTCATCATTGGCAAGGTCCTCAAAATTTTGCCCCGTTCTTGCGCCTGTGCCTGATGTTTGCCTGCCAAGTTTAATCGAACTCATGACGTCTTTCTCATGGATAGGCCTTTCCATATCAGCGGCGTAGGTGAAATTATTAACTTCTGGCCTGTCATAACTTTGAATGTGATTTAATTGGATTGTTCCATTTCTCACCAAAGTTTGCAAGTCATAAAACAACTCTGTGTTTTTGTTGTTTTCTAGGTCACATCGAACAGGAAGCGCAATTCTGTGACGTTTTCCGCCATAAGAGAGGTCCAAAGCAAGAAAATTGCCTCGTCCATCAATTTTTTCGGTGTTAACGCCAAGAATTTGACAAGTGGTTGCCTCCTCAGGCTTTTCAGGATTAAGCCCGTTCATATTTATATACAAATTTCCATGTTGTTGCATAACTCTTAGATATTGTGGAGGATTGTCCATTGTTGTTGGCAAATACAAATAGCCAACATCACCTTCATAGGACACCAAATTTCTTATTGAGCCGGCGTGCTTACGGTTATACAATTCATATTGTGGCGATTTTACCAAATATTCTTCAAATTCAGAATCGTGTTCATCACCGTTCATATTTTCCACAACGCAAGAGGTTGGGGTTTCTTCAAAAGTTTTTCCCAAATCGTCTATTGCAAGTTTAAGCGCGTCACAGTTTTCTGGATTTATTGGAAATGCAACCTCATCAACTCCACCATCAATTCTTTGAATTCTTGTTACAAAACTGTTGCCAGCAATCTCTAAGTGAGGCAAGCCATTTTCTTCAAGTGCAAGTGTGTGTCGGATTGGTCCACCGTTTGTTTGGTCTGTCAAAACGATGTCATAAGTTGGAGGCAAAGTTGAGCCATCTTCCGCTATATGTGCAACTTGAATAATTGATAAATATTTATCCTCCTGAGCCTCAGAATATGGATAAAGTTGCATAATTTCATTATCTGATATATTTCTTCTTGCGATAGTAAGTTTGTATTCGTTTGTTTCAGGAATGGCACTTGTGTCTGTTTCAAAGTTGTCTTTTGTTCTTAATTCGTCGATATAAAAATTTGATTTGTATAAATTTTCGGAATCTATTGCTGTTGGATCTTCAACTCTTTCAACTTCCACTTTTCCATCAACAATAGACTCAACTAGTTTTGTTACATGTAAATTTCTTAAATGTTGCACAAGTGGTCCATGAACAGGAACTTCAAGCATTAAAGTTGAGAGAGGTGAGTTGAGTTCTGGATGCATCAAATCTCTGTCAAGGAGCGATTCAAAAGCATAACAACTCACATATGTGTGCCCAAATCTTTCAATCACATTTGGCTTTCCATTTTCACCAAGCGCAATTATGTATGGACGGTCTTTGCCGTCATCGTCTTTGAAATGTGTCACAAGCATTCTTTCGCCCGGATTTGTCATGTCTATTTCTATGTTGAACTTGAATCTTGGATCTGGGGTTGGAAACATAATGTTTCTCATTGTGCCATAATCATCTATTTCATATTCAAAAATCTCTGGTGACGTTTCTGGATTAACTTTATAAATTGCCATACAAACTCCTTAAACGATATTTACTATTAAATTATACCACAATTTTCGTGGACTTGTCAATTATTGTCGATAAAATAAATTTAATATATATTTTTTCCTTTTGGCAATAAAATACTTGCAAAAACTTGTATTTTTTCAAAATTTTTGTTATACTTTTTTCAGTTTTAGGAGATTTTTATGGGACTTTTTGGAAATGAAAACAAATCACAAGTGAAAAAACTTAAAAAAATTGCAGACAAAGTTGTGGCTTTGGAGGAAAAGTATAAATCTTACACCGATGAGCAACTTCGCGCCTGCACTGAGGATTTTAAAAAGAGATATCAAAACAAAGAAAGTTTAAACGACCTTTTGCCAGAGGCCTTTGCTGTTGTTCGGGAGGCGGCTGACAGAGTTTTGAAAATGCGCCATTTTTATGTTCAAATTTTGGGCGGAATTGCCATTCATCAAGGGCGTATTGCGGAAATGGCAACGGGTGAAGGAAAAACCTTTGTTGCAACACTTCCTGCCTATTTAAATGCAATTTCTGGGCGCGGCGTGCATGTTGTCACCGTGAATGAATATTTGGCAAAGCGTGACGCTGAATGGATGGGAAAAGTTTATAAATTTTTGGGGCTGACAGTTGGCGTTGTTGTGTCAAATATGGATGAAAAAGCAAAAAAGGCGGCTTATAACAGCGACATAACCTATTGCACAAACAACGAACTTGGCTTTGACTATCTTCGTGACAACATGGCAATCACAAAAGAGCAGCGCGTTCAAAGGGAACTCAACTTTGCCATTGTGGACGAAGTGGACAGCATTTTGATTGATGAAGCAAGAACACCGCTTATCATTTCTGGGCGCGGAATGAAATCGAACGACAACTATGTGAAAGCCAACAAATTTGCCAAATCTTTGAAAAAAGAAGATTGGGAAATGGATGAAAAAACAAAAGCGCTCAATCTCACCGACAGCGGTGTTGCGAAGGCGGAAAGATATTATGGCACGGACAATTTGTCAGATGTGGACAACATCGAGCTTAACCACTATATCAACAACGCCCTAAAAGCCAACTTTGTTATGTTTAAAAATGAAAACTACATCGTCAAAGATGGCGAGGTTATCATTGTTGACGAGTTCACCGGGCGTTTGATGCCAGGCAGACGATATAATGACGGCTTGCACCAGGCCATTGAGGCAAAAGAAGGGGTGGAAATTAAGGATGAAAACAAAACTCTTGCCACAATAACTTTCCAAAACTTTTTCCGTCTTTACAAAAAACTTTCGGGCATGACAGGAACTGCCAAAACGGAGGAAGGGGAATTTCGCGCAATCTACAAACTTGACGTTGTGACAATTCCAACCAACAAGCCAAACATAAGAAGAGATGAGCCAGACATTGTTTTCACAACAGAGGCAGGCAAAATTAAAGCGATTGTGGAAGAAATCAAGCGTAGGCACGAAACGGGGCAACCAATTTTGATTGGCACAATCACCATAGACAAGAGTGAACTTTTGTCAAAAGCCTTAAAAGAGAACAAAATCAAGCACACAGTTTTAAACGCGAAAAATCACGAACAAGAAAGCCAAATTGTTGCACAGGCGGGGCGAAAAGGAGCAGTCACCATTGCCACCAACATGGCGGGGCGTGGAACGGATATTTTGCTTGGCGGAAATCCGGAATTTATGGCAAAAAAGCAGATGCAAGATGAGCAGTTCACGGAGGAGCAAATTTCTTATGCCACCGCTTTCAACACGGTTGATGACAAAGAGTTGAACAAGGCAAGAGCGCGTTATAACGAACTTTACACGCAGTTTAAAAAAGTCACAGACGCCGAAAAAGAAGAGGTTAAAGCGGCTGGCGGACTTCATATTGTTGGCACAGAAAGGCACGAAAGCAGACGTATCGACAACCAGTTGCGCGGGCGTGCATCGCGTCAAGGAGATCCAGGTTCAAGCGTGTTTTTCCTTTCTCTTGAAGACGATTTGATTAGGCGTTTTGGCGGCGATAGATTAAAAAATATCGCACAATTTTTCCGTTTGGAAGAAGGAACTCCAATTCAACTTAAAATTCTTTCAAAACAAATTGAAAGCGCACAAAAGAAAATTGAACTTCAAAACTTCTCAATGAGAAAAACTGTCCTTCAATTTGACGATGTTATGAACGCACAAAGAGAAATCATGTATAAGGAAAGAAATCGCGTGCTTGACGGCTTGGAAGTGCACGACCAAATTATGGGTATGTTTCCAGGCGTGATAAGCAAGGTGTGCGACAAGTGCGTCAGCGATGAAAAGCCATATTATGAATGGGATTTTGCAAAAATCAATCAAGAGTTGGAACGCGGCCTTTTGGAGAAAGACAAAAACATAATTGACGAGGATTTTTGTGAAGGCTTTGACCGAGAAGATTTGGAAAAAGCGGTTTTGGAACTTGTTGAAAAAAGATATCAGCAGAGGATGAGTGAGGCGGCACAATTTGGCATAGATTTTGAAAAAATTGAACGCTTTGTGCTTTTGAAAGTTGTTGACACAAATTGGATGAACCACATTGACGATATGCAAATTATGAAAAACGAAATTTTTGCGCGTGGCTTTGGAAATCAAGACCCAATTCTTGCCTACAAAAAAGAAGGCTATGAGATGTTTGACAACATGATTGAAAAGATAAGGGAAATCACCTGCACAGTTCTTTTAAACACAACCATAGAGGTGAAAGCGCCAGAGCCAAAACCAACGCAAAAGTTCA
>CANRMV010000039.1 GCA_947631875.1 uncultured Clostridia bacterium | reverse complement strand
TCAAAAGAGAAATTTTTTTTCTTATTTTCCACAGTCACCCCGTGCCAGTTGCCCACATGCTCATGTGAGCGAGTAAGGCTGTTGAAAAGGGTTGTTTTCCCAGAATTTGGATTTCCAACAAGCAAAACTTCTAGCATTTTTGCACCTGCACTTTTTCAAGAAGAGATGCCCGAACACTCAAAAGATATCCTCTCACTTCAATCAAAAACACTTTTTTTTGAAGCGATTTTGCACAAATTTTCACTTTTTCGCCTTCAACAAGCCCAAGTTCCATAAAGCGCCGTGCGATATTGTCAATTTCGCCGCCAAAACCACATATTTTGTAAGAAATATTTTCTTTACAATCCTTCATAGTCATATAAAATTTTATTGTCCAAAGAAAAAAAGTATTCAAAATTTTTCTATGAATTGTGTAAAAACGCTTGTTGAAATACTAAATGTTGTGGTAGAATAAAAGTGATTTAAGGAGAAAAACAAATGAGATGTATATATTGTGGAAGTGAAGAAAGCAAAGTTTTGGACAGCCGCAGCACAGACGAAACAAATTCAATAAGAAGAAGAAGAGAATGCTTGAATTGCGGAAAAAGGTTCACAACATATGAAACAGTTGAAACTGTTCCTGTTTTGGTTGTAAAGAAAGATGGCAGCCGTCAAGCCTTTGACATACAAAAAATCAGGAACGGAATGATTAAGGCTTGTGAAAAAAGGCCTGTTTCCATTGCACAAATTGACCAAATGGCAGAAGATATAGAAAAACAAATTCAAAATTCGCTTAAACAAGAAATCCAATCCCAAGAGATTGGTGAAATGGTCATGAAAAAACTTAAAGAGGTTGATGAAATCGCCTATGTTCGATTTGCATCAGTTTATCGCCAATTCAAAGATGTAACAAACTTCATAAAGTTAATAACAGAAATGTAGTGGGGCCAACTAGAATTTCTTAACGCAGTCACAAAAAAACAGCAGTTTTGCTGTTTTTTTTAACTGCTAAAATTCGTTTTCCCCACTCTCCCCTTTTCCACACCTTGCAAAATCACGCTGTGCATTTTGCTACGGCATAAGTGCCATAAAATTTTTGAGAGCAGGCAAAGCCCTTTCTCATCAAAAATTTTATGGGAAGATTTTCAGAATTTTTAACGAAGCCTTTTCGTGTCAACCCAAGCACTTTTATTGAAAATAATTAAAACAGGCGTGCCTGTTACTTTTCTTTTTTTTCAAAAGAAAAGTAAGTTATTTTTTATGCTTGCCGCCGCCACTTAACATATATGGATTTGGATTTTGTGGTGGAGGATTGGAGAACAATTCAACCAAAATCGCATCCGAGCCCACTTTAACAATTTGTGACAGCGGAATAAAAAGTTCTGCTCCATTTTTAAAAACATTCCAAAAATTTTTTTCGCCTGGCACAACCACCCCTTGCAAGCATCCGTTTTCAAGATTAAAAATAACATCAACAATATGCCCAAGCCTACGCCCGTCCACAACATTGACAATTTCTTTGCACCTAAGTTCCATAAAAGACGTGTCCATACAATACGCTATGTCGCATTTTGTCAAAAAATACCAACAAATAAAAAATCAGCCTTAAAAAAGCAGGCTGTTTTTCATAAATTGGGTTACAAAATTAATTTGACTATTCGATAAACTCTTTTATCATTTTAAGGGCATTCTTTTCAAGACGAGAAACTTGGGCTTGTGAAATTCCAACTTCCTCGCTGACTTCCATTTGAGTTTTACCAACATAATATCTCATAAGCAAAATTTCTTTCTCTCTGTCGGACAAATTTTTTATAGCATCACCAAGCGAAAGTTTTTCAACAATTTCCTCATCGCAATTTTTTTCATCTGCAATTTGGTCCATAATTCTTATTGCTTCGTTTCCATCATTATAAATTGGCTCGCTCAATGACACCGTGTCACTTATTGCATCAAGTGCAAAAGTCACATCTTTAAGTGGAATGTCAACCATTTGAGAGATTTGTTCCAAAGTTGGCTCACAGTTGTTTTCCGCGATATATTTTTCCTTTGCTTGCAAAGAACGATATGCCACATCTCTGATTGAGCGGCTTATTCTAACCGAATTGTTGTCGCGCAAAAATCTTCTAATTTCGCCCACAATCATTGGCACGGCATATGTTGAAAATCTAACATTTAAAGTGTCGTCAAAATTGTCTATCGCTTTCAAAAGTCCAACACATCCCACTTGAAACATATCGTCTGCCTTATCACTTTGATTTGCAAATCTTTGGACAACCGAAAGCACGAGCCTTAAATTTGCAACAACAAATTTGTCCCGCGCAAATTCATCGCCCGCCTTAACCTCCTTCAAAAGTGCCATAACCTCAGCATTTTTGAGTTTTGGCAAATTGGCTGTATTCACACCCGAAATCACAACTTTATTTGACATAACCACCTCTTTTCAAAAGCAATTTAATGTTATCTTGCCCTAAGAGTGCGAAGTTATGCAAAATAAAATAAATTCGACAAAAAATAGCCAAAAAATTATTTTTTCGACTTTTTTTGCAAAAATAATTAAAAATTGCTGAAAATTCCATATTATCGAATGGAAAAATATCTATAATTTAATTTTTTTAATATTTTTTAAATATTTTTTATTATTTTTATTTTTTCAAATTTCACTTGCTTTTTCAAGTTTTTTTCTAAGTTTAAGCAAAATTTTTTTCTCGATTCTTGATATATAACTTTGACTTATTCCCATAAGGTCGGCAACTTCTTTTTGTGTTTTTTCCTCTTTGCCGGCAAGCCCAAAACGCAACTCCATTATTATCTTTTCTCTTTCATCAAGTTTGGCAATCACATTCATAAGCACTTGTTTCTCCGCATTTGCTTCAATGTTTTTTGACACACTTTCCTCGTCAATAGGGATTATGTCGGCAAGAAGAAGTTCGTTCCCTTCACCATCAGACGAAAGCGGCTCGTCAAGCGAAATTTCATTTTTAATTCTGGTGTTTTTTCTTAGTTGCATTAAAATTTCATTTTCTATACATCGGCTTGCATAGGTTGCAAGTTTAATGTTTTTGTCAACACTGTAAGTTTTAACCGCTTTAATCAAACCGATTGCACCTATGGAAATCAAATCTTCAAGTTCAAGACCTGTGTTCTCAAATTTTTTTGCGATGAAAACCACGAGGCGCAAATTGTGCTCTATTAACTTATCTCGTGCAACCGCATTTCCATTTTTGGTCTCCTCTAAAAGAAAAAGTTCCTCTTCCATTTCAAGCGGCTCAGGCAGAGCCTTATTTCCACAAACAAAACAAAGTATGCTTGTGATAAATCTTTTATCCTCACGATTAAATAGTTTCCAAAAGAACAACTTTAATTTGTAAAATATTTTCATATCCCCTCCCTAAATCCCTGCAAAATTGTTATGCAAAATTATGTCTGTTCCAAAGGCCGCATTGAAGTTTGAAAGTGACAAGCCCAAAATTGGCTTTTCAAGCACCTGTCCTTTCACACAAATTTTGTCCGCCTCAAAAACCAAGATTTTTCCATCATTCGAAAGCGTTCCCATTGAAATGTAATGTGCCAAATTTATTTTTTTGAGTTTGTCCGCTTTTCTCAAAACATCTTCCAAATCAATGTCCGAAAAAAGAGAAGAAAAAACTTTGAAGTTAATTAAACTAACCGGCCTTTTTGTAAGCGGATCAAAAAGCAAGTTTCCGCTGTCCAAAAACGCTTTGCCCTTACATTTTTTGCCAGCAATTTCAATTTCCACATCATAGCAAAAGTTGTTAATATCTTTCTTTCGCCACAATTTTTTAAACAAAATTTTAAATATAAGATAGGTTGCAGCCATAATTAAAAGCACCACAAGAAGATTTTTTATTCCAAACATTTGTTCAAAGACAAAACACGCCCCGCCATATATGAAATTAACAAAAAAATAACAAAAGCAAATCTGAACAAATTTTTTTATTGTTTTAAAATTGAAGGAAAGACAAATTATAACAAAAGCCATGCCAAATTGCAAAAGGAAAGAGCCAAAAACACTCACATACAAAATTGGCAGTGCAAGATTGACACAAGATGCAATAAGTGCCGACAGCCAAAATAGGTGACCTTTTTCATTTAAGAGAAGTGCAACAGATTTCAAAACGATTATGTTAATCAAAAAGTTATCAAGCAAAACATATTCCACAACGATTTCCATCTCTCCCTCCCAAAGACATTTTAATAGGAATTAAACTTTTTGAGATAGGAAAAAAATGGGTTTTTGCTTCGACTTTTAACAAATCTTGTCAAATTTGCCACAAAAACAAATTAAGCCCAAAAGACAAATAAGAATAAAAAAAAGAATAGCAAATTTTGCTACTCTTTTTATTCTTCAACTTTATTTCCACAATTTGGACAAAAATTAACTCCATTTTCTATTTTTGTTCCGCACTGTGGGCAATGTTTTTCAACTTTCAGAGGTGTTCCACATTTGCCACAAAACTTATTTTGAGGGCTGTTCAATTCTCCACAATTTGAACATTTGACTTTTGAACCTGCTGCTTTGCCTCTTGCAATTCCACCTGCGATGCCCTCAGCAACACTTCCCGCAACTTTGCCAAGACCTGGTGCAGTTTTATTTGCTATATAATCCACAGTTTCTCCAACAACTGGTGCTGTTGTGCTTGCACCAAATGCCATTATCTCTCTTCCGTGTGCAAAAAATGTGGCATAAACTCCAAATATCAACATTGCAATTCCAACAGCCAACAAAATTCCTCCAATAACAAAAGGAATGACGCTTGGCATTTTAGGAGGCTGAGTGGGATTTAAACTTTGAGTTTGAAAATTGCTAAGTCCACAAAAGCCCACAATTAAAAGTATTATTCCTGCAAGAGCAAATAAACCACCAATTATAAGTAAGATTTTCCCTGTTTTCTTTAAGGATTTTTTAACTTTTTTATAATTTTCCTCATTAACAACTTTACCATTTAATTCGGTCATTTTTATTTTCCTTAGATTTATTTTTTGTTTTTGTTCCTAATTTTTGCAATCCAAGGTGGAATATTTGTGCTTGGACCAACATCAACATGAGAAGAATTTGAATTTTGCTCTAAGCGAACCCCGTTATCTTGTGGAACTTGTTGATTTTCAGCATTGTATCCTGATGGTGGGAAGAACACATTAAATCCGCCGCGATTTGTCTCTTGTTTTGGTTGTGGTTGAGGTTGTGGCTTAGGCTCTTCAATTTGCTTTTCTGGCTCTTTTTCATTTTCGCCAGGAGTTTTGAAACCTGTTGCAATAATGGTGATTTCAACCTCATCTCTCATCTCTGGGTCTATACTGCTGCCAAAAATGAGGTTACAAGATGGATCGATGACCTCTTGAACAAGGTTTGCCGCCTCAGTAACTTCTCTCAAAGTGATGTCACTGCCGCCTTTGATGTTAAGAACAACGCCTGTTGCGCCTTCAATGGTGGTTTCAATAAGAGGTGAAGCAACCGCCTGACGAACAGCGTCCAAAGTTTTGTTTTCGCCTTTGCCACGACCTATGCCCATATGTGCAAGTCCGCGATTTTTCATAACGGTTTCAATATCTGCGAAATCCAAGTTTATCATTCCTGTGAACACAATAAGGTCGGAAATGCCTTGAATACCTTGTCTCAAAACATCATCTGCATATCTAAATGCCTCAACAAGAGTTGTTTTTTCTGGCAAAATGGTGAGCAATCTTTCGTTTGGAATGATGACGATTGTGTCAACATATTTTTTGAGTTCTGCAATTCCTTTTTCGGCGTTTTGCATTCTCTTTGGGTTTTCAAAAAGGAATGGTTTGGTGACAATACCAACCGTCAAAATGCCAAGTTCTTTTGCAATTTGAGCAATAACAGGAGCCGCACCCGTTCCCGTTCCGCCGCCCATGCCAGCGGTGATGAAAACAAGGTCAGTCCCTTTTAAAATTTCTGTGATTGTGGACTTGCTCTCTTCTGCTGCCTTTCTTCCAATTTCAGGAATTGCGCCAGCGCCGCGACCGCCCGTTAATCTTTCGCCAATTTGAATTCTTTTTGGCGCTTTTGAAATAAGCAAAGCCTGTTTATCAGTGTTGATTGCAACAAACTCAGCCGAGCGAACATTTGCCTCAATCATACGATTGACAGCGTTGTTTCCGCCGCCGCCCACGCCCAAAACTTTAATTTTAACGATTGAGGTTGGGTTTGCATTGTTTTCATTGTTGTTTTGATTTTCGATATTGTCCATTTTGTTCTCCTTTCAGATTGATGTTTTTATTTTACATGAAAATTTTGCTTTTTGCAAGAATTTTTATATGTTTTTGCTCTTTTTTAGTGCATTTTTGCTCATTTTTAGTCTATTGCCCGATTTAACAATCCAAGCAAAGCGGCAAGTTCGGGTTTGTCCATTGCAGGAATTGGTGGAACGCCATACATAATGTTTCGGTTGATGCACTTTGCAAAGTAGTCTTTTCCACCTTTAATTTTGCTTACACCTGCGCCACACAAATAGATTGGATAATATGGCACATATTCTTTTGCAAACAGCCTTATGCATTCATTTATTGTTTTTGCCATTAAATCCAAGCGATAGCCCACAACTTGGTTTGCAAAGTCAAGCGGAATTTTTGCCACTCGTCCGCCAAGCGTGACTAGTTCATAAAAATCATTTTCATTGCCTTTCAGCGAAAGCACAATTTTTTTCTTCAAATTGGTTGCATCGTTGTAATCAATTCCGCATGCCTCCGACAAATCACTTGTAACATGCGAGCCGCCCATTGAGAAGGACACAAGATTTGTCAGTCCGTCACCCTTAACAAAAGCCACACTTGTTGTTCTTGCCCCAACATCAATAACGATGCAAGTTCTTTCTCTTTCTTCCTTTTCAAGCACAAGCATAGCCTCACAAAGTGGCTCACTTAAATATTCAACTTGCTCGATGCCAATTTTGGACAAAATTTTGTTGAACAGTGAGATAAATCTGCTTTGCGCCAAAACTATGGATAACTCTGCCGATATTTTTTCCGCTTTAAGCCCCAAAGGTGAGTTGGATTTTCTGTTGTCATCAAGCGTGAAATAGATTGGATTTATGGACAAAATTTCCATTTCGTCAACTTTAATTTTTTTTGTAACCGCATCAGAAAGCGCCTCAATGTCGCTGTTTCTAACCGCCCTTTTAAACTTGAAATTTAATTGTTCTCTTGTGGTGGTGACTTTGGAGAACTCCGCAGGAACGCCCACATAGATTTTTTGAATGGGTTTCTTGTAAACCGAGTTAATTTGAGCAAAGAGAGAACACACAGCATCTTCAAGCAAAGAATTTTCAATAAATTCACCCTCAAAAAAACCAGCATACTCAACTTGTGCTTTTGCTTTGATGTTGAAAATGCCGTTGACGCCGCGTTGTGCCACCACGAGGCTGAGTTTTGAAGAGCCAATTTCAACAACGGTTACATCTTCTGCCATAGTACCCCCATTTTCTAACAACATTTTAAAACAAAAATTGACAAAAAGTCAAACAAATTTACTATGTTTTTACAAAATTTTTATTTTTATTAGAAATTTTGCATAAATATACATTTTTAAAATGGCCTTATTAAACTTTGACCAAACTTGCAAAAATGTCATTTTCTGTGCGATTTATGTGCTTGTCCAAAGGCAAATTGTCCACTTTTAGGCGGCAGGCAAGCAAAATTTCTTGCGTTAAAACTTGGCTGCCCTCTGTGGACTGCTGAACAAAATAATATTCATTTTCAATTTCTTTCACATATATTGCTTTTCCGCCAGCATCAAGAATGTTGCCATCGCTTGTTTTTGAAAACAATGTGCTTTCCATTGAAAAAAGCAGTTGCACCTTTTTTGAAAAGGCAAAATTTGGGTTGTTTATGATGTAGGTTTGTCCTTGCCTTGTGGTTAGGGTTAAAGAATAATATTCTTTTTGTGTTAAACTTTCTGTATAAGAAGATATGTCAATTTTGGCAAATTTTCCAAGTTGTTCCGCCGTGTTTCGATTGTTTTCAAGCATAACGCTGTAAAATCTTTTTATTGCACTTTGCTTAACGCTTAAAAAGTCGCCAATTTTGATGTCAGCGTTGTTTATTTCCAGCCCCTGCACTTCAATTAAGTTTGGCTTGTCCGCATCAATTTGCAAAACGCGCAGTTCGTTGTCACAAATGTATGTGTGCTCATTTGATTTTATGGCAAAAACTTCCTCTCTTTCTGCCACATGAATGACCATTTTGTTTGGGAACACTGTTTCTATATTCAAAACTTTCAAATAGGCAAGTTTTTCATTTTTTTGTGCGGCATTTTGGATGTTTTGAATATATTTGTTTTTCCCCTCAAAAAGCACGCATGCCCCATAGCGAAATCCGCCAGCCGAAACAATTTCTTGTTGGGAAATTTCTGTGAGATTCATCGTGGTTGAATGAAATTGCACGGTCACTGAGGACAAAGCAAAAAGTGTCCAAAAAAGAATAAGCACCACCGCCACAACTGAAAATATTATTGAAAGTGTGATAATCAGTTTTTTGCTCAATTTTTCCTCACTATATCAGCGCCCAAAAGGCCGTATTTTTTCTCAATTTGAAAGTAACCTCTGTCAATAAAGCCCACATTGTGAATTGTTGTGTAACCTTCCGCCCGCATCCCAGCAATCACAAGTGCCGCTCCGGCTCGCAAATCGGTTGCAAACACATCTGCGCCATACAGGGTTTCCACGCCTTTGATTATTGCGTTTCTGTCTTTTA
>CANRMV010000038.1 GCA_947631875.1 uncultured Clostridia bacterium | reverse complement strand
CCAGCACTTGGATTAAAGACAAGAAAGAAGAAAAACAAATCTAACCGTTTGATGGTTAAGAGAATCAATTAAGGAGAGAGAAGATGAGTAAAGAAATTAAAAAGCCTTACGTCAGCCCAAAACTTATGAAAAAAGTTCTTGCAATGGCTGAAAGTGGCGTTAAGAAACCTATCAAAACTTGGTCAAGAACATCTACTATCTATCCTGAATTTGTCGGATTTACATTCGCAGTGCACAACGGTAAAAAACATATTCCTGTTTATGTTACAGCAGATATGGTTGGACACAAACTTGGCGAATTTTCACTGACAAGAACATTTAAAGGACATGCGGGACAAAAACAAGCCGCAAAAAGAAGTTGAGGTGAAACATGGCTACAAGAATTAGACAAAAGGCTGAAAAAAGAGCCGCAAATAGAGATAAACGCCCTTATGCAGTTGCAAAGAACGTTCGCATGAGTTCCTCTAAGGTTAGAATTGTCCTTGACAATGTGAGAGGAAAGAGGGTTAATGAAGCGGTTGCAATTCTCACATATATGCCACAAGCAGGCGCAAAGGAAGCGCTTAAAGTGCTTAAAAGTGCCATTGCAAACGCAGAAAACAACAAGGGTCTCTCTTCTGACAACTTGTTTGTTGCTGAATGCTACTCAACACAAGCGCCAATGTTTGAAAGAGTGAATTTCAGAGGCAGGGGAAGAGTTGATAGATTTGTTAGAAAATCTTGTCATATAACTTTTATACTTGACAAGTTAAAGGAGGCAAAATAATGGGACAAAAAGTTAGTCCATACGGACTTAGGCTTGGCATCAATAAAGATTGGCAGTCAACTTGGTTTTCCAAGAAAAAAGATTTTGCCGCAAATCTTAAAGAGGACCATGATATAAGAGAATTTTTTGAGAAAAAGCATGCAAGTGCAGGAATTTCAAAAGTTGAAATCAAAAGAACAGAAGGCAAACTTGAAGTTGATATCTACACAGGCAAACCTGGTGTGATTATCGGAACAAAGGGTGCTGGAATTGAACAAATCAAGAAGGACTTAAACAAAATTGTTCGTCCTGTTAAAAACCTTGTATTAAATGTTAAAGAAGTTAAAAAGGTTGACTTAGACGCAAAACTTGTTGCTGAAAGCATTGCTCAACAACTTGAAAAGCGTGTGGCTTGGAGAAGAGCATTGAAACAAGCGCTTCAAAGAGTTATGAAGGCTGGTGCAAAGGGATGCAAAGTTCAAGTTAGCGGCGTTATTGACGGAGCAAACACAATCGGCAGAACCGAAAAATATATGGAAGGCTCTCTTCCACTTCAAACAATTCGTGCTGATATTGACTACGCTGAAACTGCTGCCTACACAAACTATGGCAAACTTGGCATTAAGTGCTGGATTTACAAGGGCGAAATTCTGTCCAAGAAACCTATAAAGGAGGACAAGAACAATGTTAATGCCTAAAAGAGTTAAAAGAAGAAAGGTTATGCGTGGAAGAATGACCGGCAAGGCCACAAGAGGCAACACTCTTGCTTATGGCACTTACGGCATGATTGCCACAGAACCATGTTGGATTAAATCAAACCAAATTGAAGCCGCTCGTATCGCACTTACGCGTTACATCAAGAGAGGCGGAAAGGTTTGGATTAAGATTTTTCCAGATAAACCTGTAACAAAGAAACCTGCCGAAACTCGTATGGGTTCTGGTAAAGGAAATCCAGAATTTTGGGTTGCCGTTGTGAAACCAGGCAGAGTTCTCTTTGAAATTGAAGGTGTTGCTGAAAATGTGGCAAAAGAGGCTCTCAGACTTGCAGGAACAAAACTTCCTTGCAAAACAAAGTTTGTTAAGAAAGAAGCCGATGCCGCTGTGGTAACCGAAGAAGGTGGTGAGAACAATGAAGAATGAAGAAATCAAAACCCTGCCATTAGAGCAGTTGAACGCAAGACTTAAAGAACTTAAAACTGAACTCTTTAATCTTCGTTTCTCTCACGCAACAAGAAACCTTGCAAATCCACTCGCAATAAGAAATGTTAGAAGAGAAATCGCAAGAGTTAAAACTGCTATCAAAGAAAAGGAGTTAGCAAATGGAGGAAACAACGATGGAAAGAAATAATAGAAACACAAGACAAGGCATTGTTGTAAGCACAAGCATGGACAAGACTGTCGTTGTTAGGGTCAATTACAGAGTTAAAGACCCACTTTATAAAAAAGTCGTTCAAAAATCAAAGAAATTTAAAGCACACGACGAAAACAACGAATGTGGTGTTGGCGACACAGTTCTTATTATGGAAACTCGCCCACTTTCAAAAGAAAAATACCACAGAGTTGTTAAAATCGTTCAAAAGGCTAAGTAAGGAGGGAATATGATTCAACCACAAACAAGACTGAAAGTTGCTGACAACACAGGAGCAAAAGAAATTATGTGTATCAGAGTTCTTGGTGGCTCTTTTAGAAGAAGTGGCAATATTGGTGATGTCATTGTTGCCTCTGTTAAAAAAGCCATTCCAGGCGGAAGCGTTAAAAAGGGTGATGTTGTTAAAGCCGTTGTTGTTAGAACAACAAAAGGTTTGAACAGAGACGATGGTTCTCACATCCGTTTTGACGACAATGCCGCTGTTATTATCGATAACCAAAAACAGCCAAAGGGAACTCGTGTGTTTGGGCCTATTGCAAGAGAACTTCGTGATAAAGGTTACATGAAAATCATTTCTCTCGCACCAGAAGTTATTTAAAAGGAGAACGCCATGAATATGTCAATTAAGAAGGGCGACAACGTTGTTGTTATCGCTGGAAAAGAAAAAGGAAAAACCGGCAAAGTCTTGGAAGTTTATCCTGAAAGTAACAGAGTTTTGGTGGACAATGTTAATATTGTAACCAAACACAAAAAAGCAAGACGTCAAGATGAAAAGAGCGCAATCGTTAAGAAATCCGCTCCTATTGAGGCTTCAAATGTGATGGTTGTTTGTCCAACTTGTGGAAAAGCAACAAGAATACATCACAAAGAAATCAATGGCAAAAAGGTTAGAGTTTGCAAATGTGGAGTTTCACTTGATAAGGAATATGTAAAACCTTCTAAGAAAGACGCTAAGAAGGCAAATGCAGAAAAACCTGTTAAGAAAGAAACAACAAAACCTGCAAAACCAGCCGCTGCTGTTGAAAAGAAGGCTGCTAAGGCTGCAAAGCCAGAGACAAAGAAGGCAGAGCCAAAAACAACAAAACCAGTTGCAAAGGCTGCTAAACCTGCTGCAAAAACTGAAACAAAAGCAGCAAAACCTGCTGCAAAAACAGAAACTAAGGCAGCAAAAAGTGGAACAAAAACCACAACAACACAAAAGTCGAACAAGAACGCAAAAAAGGCTTAAAGGTGAACTGATATGAAAGAAGAAAACCAAACAGCAAAACGTTATAAAGAAGAAATTGTGCCTGCTCTTATCAAAGAGTTTAATTACACAAATGTCAACGAAGTTCCAAAACTTGTTAAGATTGTTCTTAACATGGGTCTTGGAGATGTTAAAGACAACTCAAAAAGTTTTAACATTGCAGTTGACGAACTTGCACTTATTTCTGGACAAAAACCTGTCACAACAAAAGCAAAGAAAGCCATTTCCAACTTCAAAGTTAGAGCTGGCATGAAGATTGGTGCAAAAGTTACTCTTCGCGGAAGAAGAATGTATGAGTTTTTTGATAGACTTGTTGGCATCGCACTTCCAAGAGTTAGAGATTTTAGAGGAATTTCTGACAAATCCTTTGACGGAAGAGGAAACTACTCTATGGGCATCAAGGAACAGTTGATTTTCCCAGAAATCTCTTATGATAAAGTCGAAAAAATCAGAGGTCTTGATGTTGCGTTCATCACAACCGCAAAAACAGATGCTGAGGCAAAAGCACTTTTGAAGGCACTTGGATTGCCTTTCGCTAGATAGGAGGAAACATGGCTAAAAAATCACTGATTGCAAAACAAAAAAGAACACCAAAATACAAGACAAGAGCCTACACTCGTTGCTCAATCTGCGGAAGACCACACGCTGTTCTTCGCAAGTATGGAATTTGCAGAATTTGTTTTAGAGAAATGGCTAATCGCGGGGAAATTCCTGGCGTGAAGAAGTCAAGTTGGTAAGGAGGGAATTATGTTTGTTACAGACCCAATCGCAGATATGTTAACTCGTCTTAGAAACGCCATTTCGGCAAAACACAAGACAGTTGAAATCCCTGCATCAAGAGAAAAATTAGAAATCACAAAAATCCTTTTAGACGAAGGCTACATTTCTGAGTACAAACTTGTTGACGCTGGAAAATTTAAGAATATTGAAATCACAATCAAATATGACGAAAATGGACAAAGCGTTATTCAAGGCTTGAAAAGAATTTCAAAACCTGGTCTTAGAATTTATTCTCAAAAGGAAAATTTACCAAAGGTTATAAGCGGGCTTGGAATAGCCATCATCTCAACAAACAAAGGAATTGTCACTGACAAAGTTGCACGCTCTTTGAATGTTGGCGGTGAAGTGCTTTGCTATGTGTGGTAAGGAGGGTGAAATGTCAAGAATAGGAAATAAAGCAATCGTTCTTGAAAACGGAGTTACTTTTGAAAGAAACGGTGACGTTGTCACAGTTACAGGCCCAAAAGGCACTCTTACAACAGTTGTTGACAAGAACGTTAAAACAGAAGTTAAAGGAAACGAAGTTCACTTCACTTACGAAAACAAAAACTACAATGCAAAACAAGGCCTTGCAAGAGCAAATGTTCACAACATGGTTGTTGGTGTGACAAAAGGCTGGGAAAAGAAACTTGTTATTGCGGGCGTTGGTTATAAAGCACAAGTAAGCGGAAACAAAGTTGTTATGTCACTTGGACTTTCTCACCAAGTTGAGGTTGAAATTCCAGAGGGACTTACAGTAAAATGTCCTGTTATCACAGAAATTGTTGTTTCTGGCATTGATAAACACAAAGTTGGACAGTTCTGCGCAAAAGTTAGAGCAAAAAGACCTTACGAACCATATCACGGCTACGGCATCCATGTTGATGGCGAAAGACTTGTAAGAAAAGTTGGTAAAGCCGCTGGTAAGGGCAAGAAGTAGGAGGAGAGAGAAAAATGATTACTGTTAAAGATAAAAACAAAGACAGAATTGTTCGCCATAAAAGAGTTAGAAATATCGTAACTGGGACAAGCAAAAGGCCAAGACTTAATGTTTATCGCAGTTTGAACCACATCTATGCTCAAATTATTGATGACGAAAAGGGTGTTACACTTGCTTCTGCTTCAACACTTGATAAAGAAGTCGCAGAGATGATTAAAGAAAAGTCGAAAACAGAGGCTGCAAGAATTGTTGGCGAAGTTGTTGGAAAAAGAGCCGTTGAAAAGAAAATCAAAGAAGTTGTTTTTGATCGTGGCGGATATCTTTACACAGGACGCGTTCAAGCAGTTGCTGATGGCGCAAGAGCAGCAGGGCTCAAATTTTAGGAGGCAAGTATGGCAGAAGAAATTAAAAAGAAGAGAGAGGAAAAAACTGAAAGACCTCAAAACAATCGTCGCGAAAGACCTGTTAAGAAAGAAGACGATGGTATGGACAAAAAACTTGTTTCCGTTCGCCGCGTAACAAAGGTTGTTAAGGGCGGAAGAACAATGAGATTTTCTGCTTGCGTGGTTGTTGGAGACGGCAAAGGCAATGTTGGAATGGGTATCGGCAAAGGCAGAGAAGTTCCAAATGCCATTGACAAAGCCACAATCGTTGCAAAGAAAAACCTTAAAAAAGTTTCCATTGTTGATGGAACAATTCCTCATCAAACAATAGGAAAATTTGGAGCAACTTCAATTGATATGTTGCCTGCTCCACAAGGTCACGGTGTTATTGCTGGTGGTGCTGCCAGAGCAGTTTTGGAAGTTGCTGGCGTTAACAACATCGTCACAAAAATTCACGGCTCAACTGACAGCGTAAACGTTGTTAAAGCAACAATCAACGGTCTTTTAACCTTAAAGACCAGAGAAGAAATCGCTGCTCGTCGTGGCAAAAATCCTGAGGAAATTTAATCGGAGGGAAGTATGAAAAAGAACGAAAAAACTTTAAAAGTAACTTGGGTTAGAAGTGCGATTGGCTACAATAAAAAGCAAAGAGAAATCTTAACCGCACTTGGCTTTAAGAAACTTAATCAAACAAGAATTTTACCAGACAACGAGAGCATTCGTGGAAGCATTTTCCATGTGAAGCACCTTGTTGAAGTGGTTGAGGAGTAAGGCTTATGAAAATGGAAAATCTAAAACCTGCACAAGGCGAAAAGACTAAAAAAGTTAGAGTTGGTCGCGGAATTGGCTCTGGTATTGGCAAAACTTCTGGAAAAGGCCACAAGGGTCAAAATGCTAGAAGTGGTGGTGGAGTTAAAGCCGGCTTTGAAGGCGGAAACATTCCTCTTATCAGAAAAGTTCCAATTCGCGGATTTAACAACTACAACTATCGTAAAGTTTACTCTTGCGTGAACGTTGGAGATTTGGAAATCTTTGAGAAAAACGCAGAAATCACAGAAGAACTTTTGTATGAAACAAGAGTTATCGGCAAAAGACAACCTTATGGCTTGAAAGTTTTGGGTAATGGAGAGGTTACAAAACCACTCACAATCCATGCTAAGAAAGCAACAAAATCGGCTGTTGAAAAAATTGAAAAAGCAGGCGGAAAAATCATATTCGATTAGGAGTGAGTTATGTTTAAAACTCTTATAAATGCTTTTAAAATAAAGGATTTAAGAAAGAAGATTTTAATCACTTTGGGGCTTCTTATTCTTTTTAGAGTTGGATGCGCCTTGCCTTGTCCTGGTCTTGACCTTGCAGATGCAATGGCAGGCCAAACATCTGGCGGTGTAAGTTTCTTCTCTCTTATGAACCTTTTGTCGGGTGATGCTTTGTCAAATGGCTCAATTTTGGCGCTGGGCGTTTCGCCATACATCACGGCATCCATTGTCATACAACTTTTAACCGTTGCCATTCCTTCGCTGGAAAGATTGTCAAAACAGGGCGAGGACGGAAGAAGAAAAATTTCTTTCTACACTCGTATCGCTGCTCTTGTGCTTTCACTTGCACAGGCAATAGGAATTGTTGTGTCATTTAGGAGTTCTGTAAATGAAAACTACTTGCCAGGTGTTCCACTTTGGGTTATCTGTGCAGGCGTTGTGTTGGTGTTGACTGCTGGCGGAATGTTCACTGTTTGGCTTGGAGAAAGAATCACTCAACTTGGAATTGGAAACGGCATGAGCCTTTTAATCTTTGTTGGTATCATCTCATCTTCTGGAACAGCAATTTCAAATGCAATCGGTTCGGTTAAAGATGACCTTTCTCACCTTTGGACAATCATAATTTATGTTGTTGCTTTGGTGGCAATCTTTGGACTCATCGTTTGGATTGACAGTGCGGAAAGAAGGGTTGGCGTGAAATACGCAAAGCAAATCAAAGGCAGAAAGATGTATGGCGGTCAAGACACATTCATTCCAATTAAACTTAATGCGTCTGGCGTTATGCCAATCATCTTTGCAACCTCACTTCTCACTTTGCCACAGTTGATAATAAACATCTTCTGGCCACAATCACAAGCGGAAGTTTGGTATCAAACCTACATGGGCACAAACTCTTGGGCTTACATTGTTTTGCTTGCATTGCTTATTTTGGCATTTGCCTTCTTCTATGCTCAAATCACTTTTGACACAGACGACATTTCAAGGCGTATGCAGCAGCAGGGCGGTTTCATACCTGGAATAAGGCCGGGCAGAACAACATCGGATTATCTGAAAAAGATTTCAAGAAGAATAACTTTGTTTGGAGCAATCTTCCTTGCAGTAATAGCACTTATTCCAAGTTTGGCGTTTAAGGCTATTGATGATGCAGTTGCGGCAACGCTTATTAACGCGTTCTCAACAACAGGACTTATGATTATCGTTTCTGTTGCGCTTGAATTTGATAAGAGTTTGAGTGCCCAAATGTTGATGAGAAACTACAAAGGATTTCTAGACTAGCGCGGGGACAACTAGAATTTCTTAACGCGGACACGGAAAACCCAACCGCTAAAATTCGTTTTCCCCGCGAGCCCCTTTTAGCCTCTTGCAAAATTCCGCTGGACATTTTGCTGCGAGAGAAGTTCCATCAAAATTTTGAGAGCGGGCAAAGCCCTTTCACTACAAAATTTTGAGTGGAGTTAAAATGTGAAAGGGGCGATGGAAGAAACAAATTGATGCTGGGAAAGTTTACAAAACGACAAGTAAAAGGAGATTGAATATGAATATCATTTTACTCGGAGCGCCATTTTCTGGAAAAGGAACACTTGCACGAAAAATTGTAACCGACTTTGGTATGGTGCAAGTTTCAACAGGTGACCTTTTCCGTGAAAATATAAAAAATGGAACAGAGGTTGGCAAACTTGCAAAAACCTACATTGACAAAGGTCAACTTGTTCCAGACAGTGTCACAATCACAATGCTTAAAGAGCGCATTGCAAAAGACGATTGCAAAGGAGGATTTATCTTGGATGGATTTCCTAGAACAATCGAACAAGCAAAGGCTCTTGAAAAACTTGTGAAAGTTGACGCTGTAATTCAACTTGACGTGTCTTTTGACGAAATAAGAAGACGCGCCTTAGGTCGAAGAACGTGCACTAAATGTGGTGAAATTTACAACACGACGACCTATAACAAAACAACTTGCGAGAAATGCGGTTCACCACTGTTCCAGAGAGATGACGATAACTTGGAAACAGTAAACAATCGTCTGGAAGTTTATGAAAAACAAACGGCACCACTCATAGACTTCTACGCTGATAGGTTGTTTGTGGTTAAGGGGCAAAATAGCCCTGAGGACACATATAAACCTGTGAAAAACTTTTTAAAGAGGGAAAAATGATACAAAAAACACCTGCGGAAATTGTCCTCATAAGAAAGGCCTGTGAACTTACGCGTGATGCACTAATCTATGCAAAAACGCTTGTAAAACCAGGAATTTCCACTTATGATATTGACAAATCCATTGAAAAGTTTAT
>CANRMV010000037.1 GCA_947631875.1 uncultured Clostridia bacterium | reverse complement strand
TACATTTATGTTAAAGCAGACGATGTTAAAGTGAAAGTTGGCGCAAACAAAAAATGGATTGAGGCTTTGGATAGAATTCTTTCCAAACATTTTGACATCAGTGTTGAAGAAAAACTGACTGAATTTTTGGACAAATTAAAGCAAAAATTTCCAAGTGAAAATATTGAAAACACAATTTTTGGATTTTTGACAAAGAACCTTTCAAATCCAGAAACGTTGATGACAATTTTGCCACAAAGTTCGGTTTTGGACGGCAATGCTTTAACAATTTCTTGGAAAAATGGCGAAACGCTAACTTTGACAAGAACGCCTCAAACTGTGCTTGTTTGGGAAGATGTTCCACAGGAAGATGACGAAACGGAAGAGCCAACTCAGCGCCAAGTTGAAAAACAAATTTATGTGCTTGACACTGCCAGTGTTAATCTTGCAAAAGAGAGCGGCAGCATTGACTTTGATGTGCTAACATCAGGCATTGAATTTGACACAACGGGCTATGAAAATGCTGATGCTCTTTTGGAACTTGAAAAAATTGTTGACGAAATATTAACTGCTAAAAAATTTGGCGGAAATGCAACTATAACTTATAAGAATGAGCCTATCAGCGGAGATTATGTTGTCAATTTTGAAACAAACAAAGTTTGCATCAAATTTGCAACCGAATTGTTTGGCGAGAATGTTGAAATTTATGCAAATCTTGCAACCACTGCCGAAAATGAAATTTCTTCGGGAGAAATTTATCTTGTGCTTGGGCAGGATGAGTTTGTGGATGGCGAACTTTCAAAGAGCAAAGTTGTCATCAGGGGTGATTATTCAAATCTGGATGAATATGTTGAAAAAATAACAGCCTTCTTGCCACAGCAAACCGACCAAAATGTTGAAAAAGAAGAGGTTAAGAGTGTTGTTGCACAGATTAAAGAAGTTTTGGCTGAACTTGTTAAATTTGATGTGACGATTGAAGCGCTTTACGCCCTTGAAAAAGTTGAAGTGAAAGAGGGCACTGCCAACATCACAATTTCCTATGAGGACATTGTTGTTGAGTTGTCCGCAAAAGTTGCACAAGAAAAAATTGTTCTTCCAACAGAGAACGAAAACTTGTTAAACCTTCTTGATAAGGCAAGTGCGCTTAAAGCGTTCATTGAAAAACAAGAATTTGCAGTTGGATTTACTTTGAAATATAACAACATTGACCTTGCAGGGAAGGTATATATCAACTTAACTGATAAAAACAATCCAATTTTTGAAATTGACGGAATTAAACTTGGCGCAGATGTGCTTAATGTGAGATATGACGGCGGAATGTTGTATGTGATTTATGATGAAAAAGTTGATGCAAATTTCGTTTCGCACAAGATGAAAATTGACACAAATCAAATTATGGCAGAAAACGGACTTGCAAGTGTGATCGAAAGCCTTTTGTCAACATTTGGAGTGGAGAAAAACGAGAATGTTTTGCCAGAATTTTTGACCAAGATGTTTGGGCAAGATTTAACAAAAACGTCAATTTCAGACATTTTGAAAAACGCCACACTTGATGTTAGCGGAAATATTGAAAATCTTAAAGTTGGCTTTGAATTTATGGGCTTTGAGGGCGAGGCAGACATCGCATTTGCTGGGAAAGATGTTTCAAGTGCAGATGTGAAATTGAGCAAAGAAAACAAAAAAGAAATTTCTCTTGGAGTTTCAGTTGGAAAACTTGACGAATTTGAAAGCGAATTTACAAATCTCAATGGCTTCTACAATCTTATTTCTCAACACAGCGGAAATGTGACTGTTAATTTGTATGGAAAAGAATTCACTTTGAAAGCAGAGTTAGACCTTACAAAAGACATTCGCTTACAACTTTCGGGCAATGTTTTGGGAATTGAGTTGGAACTTCTTTTGCACAACAACAAATTGTCTTTGAAACTTGGCGATGTTGTTGTTTCTGGCACGATTGACAAAAATTTTGTTGAGCAAATTCAGAAACTTATTCCAAAATCGGAACAAGAAAAGAAGGGCATTGAAGAGTTGCTTGATTTGATTGACACCACAAAGATTGACATTTCACAGATTGTGAAACTTGCTTTTGGCGAAGAGCTTTCAGTTTCAAAACAAATAAATGACAACATTTCTGTTTCTGCAACTTTGAAGGAAGCATCAAACATCTCAATAGATGAGCCAAAAACATCTAATGACACAATTTTGGATGTCATTGCAAAAATCAATTCCGTTAAAAATTTTGTTGAGGGGAATGAGTTTGCATTTGATTTTGCAGCAAAATATAACAACATTGACTTATCAGGCACAGCTTATGTTAACTTGACAGATGAGAAAAATCCAATTTTTGAAATTGACGGAATTAAACTTGGCGAAGATGAAATTAATTTGAGATATGACGGCGGGATATTGTATGTGATTTACAGCGAAAAGGTTGACGGGCAAGATGTTTCGCACAAAATGAAAATCAACTTGAAAACAGTTATGGCAGAAAACGGACTTGCAAGTGTGATTGAAAATATGTTGCCAAACTTGGGGATAAAGAAAGATAAAAAGGCTCTTCCAAAATTCTTGACAAAAATGTTTGGTCAAGATGTAACTCAAATGAAACTTGCTGAAATTTTGAACAATGTCACATTGACTTCTTTGAGTGGAAACTTGCTTGACCTTAGCGCAGGTTTTGAATTTATGGGCTTCTCTGGAACAGCAGAGGTTATGTTTAGTGGCAACAATGTTTCAGGCGTTAAAGTTGAGTTGCAGCAAGAAAACAAAAAACAAGTTTCAATTAGTGCAACGGTTGACAAATTTAACTCCAAATTTGAAGATTTGAGTGGCTTCTACAACCTTATTTCGCAACACAAGGGAACTGTGACGCTTGATTTGTTTGGCTACGAAACAACCTTCAATCTTGAAATTGATTTGATAGATAAATTGTATGCAAAACTAACAGGCTCTATTTTGGGGGTTGACGTTGAATTTATTTTGCTTAATGACACTTTGTCGTTGAAACTTGACGAAATTGTTGTTTCTGGCAAACTGAACGAAACCCTTATAGATGAAATTAAGAAACTCCTTCCAGAAAAGGACAAGAAAACAGTTGAGGAAATTTTGGACAGCATCAACACAAGTTCATTTGACCTGGCAAAATATGTGAAACTTGTCTTTGGAGACTCGCTCACAATTTCAAAACAGATAAATGACAACATTTCAATATCTGCCACTTTGAAAGAGGACAATGTAACATGTGAACAACCAAAAACCTCCAAAGACAACCTTGTGGCTTTGCTTTCAAAAATAACCCCAACCCAAAAATTTGTTGAGGGGAAAGAGTTTGCACTTGGATTTAGTTTGAAATACAACAACATTGACATTTCGGGCACAGCGTATGTTAACTTGGTAGATGAGAAAAATCCAATTTTTGAAATTGACGGAATTAAACTTGGTGCGGATGTGCTCAATGTGAGATATGCCGGCGGAATTTTGTATTTGATTTACAACACAAAAGTTGACGGGCAAGATGTTTCGCACAAAATGAAAATTGACATCAACCAAGTTATGGCAAAAGACGGGCTTGCAAGCGTGATCGAAAATCTTTTGCCAGCGTTTGGTGTGGAGAAGAACAAAAATGCTCTGCCAGAATTTTTGACCAAAATGTTTGGGCAAGATTTAACAAATATGTCAATTTCAGACATTTTGAAAAACATATTGCTTGATTTAAAAGGAACAATATCTGACCTTACAGCCGATTTTGAGTTTATGGGTTTTGCCGGCACAGCAGATATCAAGTTTACAGATAACAACCTTTCAGGGGTAAGCGTTGCGTTTAGTCAAGAAGGCAAAAAACAAGTGACTTTTGGCGTTTCAGTTGGGGATGTTAATGAATTTGAAAGCACGTTTACAAACCTTGATGGCTATTACAACCTTATCTCTAAACACAGCGGCAAAGTGACTGTTAATTTGTATGGAAAAGAAATCGTTTTGGAAGCGAAGTTGGACCTTACAAAAGATATTCGCTTACAACTTTCTGGCAACATTTTGGGACTTGAAACAGAACTTCTTTTGCACAACAACAAATTGTCATTAAAACTTGGCGAGGTTGTGTTCTCTGGCACGATTGACAAAAATTTTGTTGATGAGTTCAAAAAACTTCTTCCAGAAAAAGAAAAAAAGAGCATTGAAGAGTTGCTTGACCTAATTGACACCAAAAGGATTGACCTTTCTAGCATTGTTAAACTTGCATTTGGCGAAGCCTTTACAGTTTCAAAGCAAATAAATGACAAAATTTCTGTCTCTGCAACATTGAATGAGTGGTCAGAAACTTTGGAGGATGCATCGGAATTTTCAATCGAAGAGCCAAATTCTTCGGGCAATGCTCTAATTACGCTTTTGCCAAAAGTTAAGAATTTGATTGACTATACTAGCACGGGCAAGTTTGGCGCAAAGTTCAATCTAAATTATAATAAAACATCAACACGAAGCGGACTTGACCTTTCTGGAAATGTTAAGTTTGTTTTGGGCAATGAAAAATTGGGAACAACCAATGAACTGCTTGTCACCATTGACAATGTGTTTGGCGAACCAATAAACATTAGAATGCATTTTGATAAAACCGCAGGAAATTATGTTTTGTATATTTCAATAGGCGGAAATATTAAAATAAAGCAAGCCATTCAGCAAAAGACAGCATCAACCGAAGTTGTTGATGCTGTTGAGCAGGCGGCAAAGAGCACATTTGGCGTTGACCTCGATTTTGGCATTTTGGCAAATATTATAGACTTGTTCAAACTTGATGTTAAAGGCATTTTGGATTCGCTTGAACTTGGATTTTCTTATGATGAAAATTTGAAAACTTACAATTTAACAGTTGACACAAAGAACAAAACTGTTGCAACCGACAAACTTCTTCTTGACGCAACCATAAAATTTGTTGACGACAAGTTGACAAGCGATGGCTGCATCGCAGTTGATTTATATGACGGCTATTTGTCAGGCTCTTTGAGTTTGCTTGAAAATGTTTCAATCGATGAATTTAGTGAAGAGGCATACAAAGGTTACAAAGATTATATAAGCGGACTTTTGGGCGTGGCAGGATTGGTTGAAAATGAAACACAAGTGGCTGAGGACATTTTTGCCTTTTCATCTGACATTGCAATAAGATATATGTTCTCAGATTTCTATGGCAAACTTACAGTTATGCTAATTAAAGATGACAATTTCAAAGCATCATTTGGTGGGCTTAGGCCGGTTGTTCAACTTTACACAACATCTCTTGGGCTTAGCACCTATGTTTATCTTGTTGATGAAATTTCAAATGGTGAAATTGTTCACATGATTTATGCCGATGTTAATGGACTTATGTTAAAAACTGAACTTACAACAGAAAACATCAATCACATTTTGGATTTCATTCAAAACGAACTTGGAATTTCCTTGCAGAAAGAGCAGGAAGGCGAGGGACGGTCAGAGCCAGCCGAACTAGAAGAAATTGAAGAGCAAGTTGAAACCACAAAAGAGGCGTTTAGGGTTGTCATTCCTGTTCTCACAAACATTTTTGCAAAGTGGACAGAGGTTGTTCAAGACGAACAAATTTTGCGAAACGGAATACAAATTGATGTTGATGGCAAACTTGTTTACGCAGAGGCAAGTTGGTTTGAAAACATCTTTGCACAAATTTTGGTTGACACAACAAACGGCCTTGCACCACAAAGAGTTGTGCTTGGAGCAAACATCACAGACGGGAACACAAGGCCTTTTGCAGAGGACACGAAATATCCAAAAGACGAAAATGGCCAGCCAATAGAGTGGCATTTGAAAGACACTGAGGGCAATGTTCTGGAAATTCCAGAAACACAAAATCTCAATTTTGCGGTTTACCTTACAAATTTCACACTTGGCGATATTGGGGACATAGACCAAAAATTTGGCGGCGAGGTTGTTGAGGGTGCACACAGACTTAAAAACTTAACCCAACTGCAAACAAACAACGGGCTTGCGGCTCTTACAGAGTTCCACGATTTAGATGAAATTTTGCCAGCAGTTAAATCGGTTTATGATTATTATAAAGGATTTAATTATAAGATTGTAATTGATAAAAATGATGGTGGCATGATAAATCTTGGCAGCACCAAGATAACCAATATTGGTGCAGACATCACTGTTGAGGTTGCAAAAGTTCCAGATGGCACTGCAAATCCATCTGGTATCAAGTTGTTTAATGGAAGGTCTTTGAAGGTTCAGGCTTATCTTGATTTTGAAATCTCCTCAATCACAGATGCAGCAGCACAAACATGGTCGGCTCCGGTTAGACATTTGATTGACATTCTCTATGACAGTCAGGGCGACGGTTTGTATGTTTCTTACACACATGGCAAAAACATAAACACCGACGACATCAACAGCAGCAAAAAGTTAAGGGTGTTCATTAAAAACGAAAGCATGAGCGAACTTATTGCAATGGTGTTTGCCGCATTTAGGGTTAATCTCGGCGATGAACTTGCAGAAGAATTGAACATAGTTGGCAAAAATCAAACAGACTTCACATTTTTCCAAGAACTGATGGGAATTGAGGATAACGATAAGAGTGGAGATATGACAAGAGTTAGCACCTTGCTTAACAACATAAGTTCTGCTTTGCAACTTTTGAAATCACTTAAATTTGAGAAAGTGGACGGCGTTACAAGTTTGTCGGCGATGATTGACCTTTCGGAATTTGATTTTACGGCTGGGGATAAAACGCTGACCAGTGTGAAACTTAACTTGGATGAAACTTCCGGAAAACTTAAACTTTCAAATATTGAGATTCATGACAACAGTTTCATAAATTTAAAAGTTAAGTTTAACGATTTTGTTTCAAACTTTGATTATCTAACACGCAACACTCAAGAACATTTTGATTTCAGTTCTTTGCCAACCTTTGTGGATATGTTGGTGAACACATTAAACACAAAAGGGCTTAACCTTCATATGTCATACGAACCTGAAAACGAGGATGAAAAGAAGGCACTTGTTCTTTTGGGCGGACTTTATACTTTGAAACTTGGCATTGATTTGGAAATTAAAATTAACGCTCAAAACAAACTTGAAGTGTATGGCGAAATTAGAACTCAAGGGCGTGAGGTTGTCACATTGGCAAGAGCCGGGCTGTATGGACACACATACACCAATCAAATGCCTGTCGGAACAGTTGAAGAAGATTTCTTCGTAGGAACTCAAGTTGGACGAAAAGTGTCCACAATTGAGTTAAACTTTGATAAAGCCATCAATGAATACAAACTTGTTGTGACACAATACAATGAAAGAAACGAAGCGGGTGACTTGAAACTTGGCGGAAGCGGAAATGATGATTGGACTTACAAAATGTCAGACATAGGCAAAGACCACGGCTTTGTGAACAAGGACGGAAAAGTTGAAATCACAAGCACAAACATCTTCAAGATTTTGGCACAAGTTCTTGGCTTAACAAACGATGCAACAATAGACATCGTAAAACTTGTTGCTTCAATGAACCCAGAGCCAACTGTGGAACAACTTTTGCTTGGATATAAAGTTGAGGATGTTAAAGATGATTCGGGAAATGTTGACGGAAAAGATTATATTTTAAGTTTGAGCGGCTCGAATTTAACAGGTGTGAGCGAATTTAGAGATTTTGATTTGCATATTGTCTCTCGCGAATCAACCTACACAAAGAAAGGCAGAAAACTCAATTTCATAGACCAAATCAAAGCAACTTTGGATATTGCGGGGGCAGTTAAGATAAACCTCAACTTGCACTCAAAAAGCGGACAAAGGTATATGGGCTACACCGACATGCCAAATATGCCATCACACACCTTTATAACAAATCAAACATATAGAGATGAATATTGCAAAAACAAAATTACGTTTGTTGAAAATGGTGCAGAGGATATTGATGACATTTATGAATATGAAGGCGGAGCAATAGATTTGCCAAATTATGAAACATATGTTGTTGACGATAAGGATGGCACGAGAACAAAAACAACGCGTGTGTTTGACGGTTGGTGGACAACAGAGAATTTTGATGATGGAACACGATTTGATGAAAAAATAATGCCACAACAAAATGTTACTCTCTATGCAAAATGGATAGACACAGTTGAATATTACAGAACGATAAGTTTTGTCACAAACGAAAAAAGTGTAACGGCGGAAAGCATAACAAAAATTGAAGGCACAGACATCATTTTGCCATGGTATTCACAAGATGTTGTTTATGACGATGTTGGAGAACAAAAACTTACAAGGAAATTTGATGGCTGGTGGACAACATCAACTTTTGAGGAAGGCACAAGATTTGATGAAAACAAGATGCCAACCTACGATGTTGTTTTGTATGCAAAGTGGAATGACAAAATTGAATATTATTACACTTTGAAGTTTGAAACGGGAATTGATGAGGTTCTAACTTATCCAGAGGCGAGGGTGCTTGAAGGCGATGTGTTTGAATTTAAAACACCAACTCAGCAGCAAATCACCGAAGGGAACACAACAACTTATTACACCTTTGTTGGCTGGTTCACAACGGCCGATTATCAAGAGGGAACACAGTGGACAACAGATTATATGCCAGCATATGATTTAACTTTGTATGCAAAATGGGATACAGTTGTGGAAACGACCCATCAAATCACACTTCTTGACAACAATGTTGTTGTGGACACCTTGCGAGGAATTGATGGAAAACCATTTGATTTAACAGGCAGAAACAAAGTTGTCACAGGAACCGGTGGATATGACACAGAATTTTATTGGGACGCTGATTACACCTACAAACTTACAGCAGAAGATTTCATAATGCCAGAAACAGACATTGAAATTCATATAAGAAACTGGTACACTGTGACATACACAAGCGAATACGGCAACACGGCACAAAGAGTTTATCGCCTATTGCAAGGAGCAAGTTTAACGCCACCAACGCAAACGGATTATAGCGTGGATTTTGATGAATACAGAGAATATTATCATTTCTTGGATTATGAAAAAACTTTGTCCGAAATGCCAAACCAGGATATGACCATAAAGGCAAATTG
>CANRMV010000036.1 GCA_947631875.1 uncultured Clostridia bacterium | reverse complement strand
CGGTGCTGACAAATTCGTCATCCTTGCTTGTTTTCAAAAAGTCTGCAATAATTTTGATTGTGTCAAAGCCATAGAAATCGTCTGCATTTATAACGGCAAACCTGTCAGAAACAATGTTTCGGCAACTGTATATTGCATGTGCTGTTCCCCAAGGCTTAACTCTTGTTTCTGGAATTTTCACGCCCGCTGGAACATCTTCCAATTTTTGGAAAGCATATTTCACAGGAATAATTTTTCTCAGCCTTTTGCCAATACTTTGTTCGAAAATGTCCTTATGTTCAGGGCGAATAATCAAAACAACTCTGTCAAAGCCTGCCTTGATTGCATCAAAAACGGAATAATCTAAAATAAAATTTCCGTCATCATCCACGGGTTCAACCTGTTTGCTGCCGCCGAATCTGCTGCCAAGCCCAGCAGCCATAATAACTAAATCCATATTGCACCACCTTTTTGTCAGTATAACATAAAAAAACTTTATTTCATAAGGTTTTGTTAAATTTGCTTTTTTATTTATGAAAAATTTTTGCGGTGTGTTATAATGTTCTTGTGGGGGAAATATGAAAATTTTGTTGTATTCAGAATTTAGTTGTATGCCTGAAACTGAAATTAAAAAATTTTTAAATAAAAACGGCGAAAAAGTTTGCCTTTTTTGTGATTATGCTGATGAAGTTGCTGTTGATTATATTGAAAGAGAAAAGATGGCACTTAAAAGAAATTTTGATAAAATTGTTGCTCTCACGCCAGATTTTGACTTTAAACAAAAATTTGATTGTGTGTTTTTTAGCGGCGGAAATATTTTTGAACTTATTTACAAATTGAAAAAATACAAACAATTTGACAAGTTTAAAAAGATGATTGAAAAAGATGTTTTGATGATTGGAAATAGTGCGGGGAGCGAACTTTTTGCAAAGGACAACCTTTATGTGGCACAATATGAGCCACCACAAATTGAAATGGACATTAAGAAAAACTGCGAAGGCTTTGGAGTTGTGCCAAAAGTTGTTGTTCATGCCAGCAAATATAGACTGAGTGCAAGGCACGGGCTTATTTTTGATAAGGGTGGCTGGCACGATTATATGAAATACAAAATAAAGGAAAAGGATGGAATAAAAATTGCCAACAACGCCGTTTTGATTGTCACAGAAGATGGGCAAAAACTGAAAAAGTATTCATGGCAAAAATTGGTTGCTCTTGAAAATAGGCAAAAAATTGTCCAAAATTAAATTCAATTTCTTTTGCTTGACTAGGGTGCATTTTTTAAAATCTTTAAGAACAGTTGGAGGGATATATGAACTTTTTTAAAAAGGCTTATTGCAGAACATATCAGGTGGCTATGAGGGCGCTTTTGCCACTTTTGCCATATCATGAGCCTAAACTTTTGAAAGATTATCACGAGTTGGGTGAACTTTTGAAAAATTAAAACAAAAAAAGTGTGTTGTTGGTCACGGATAAAGGTATTCGCGGGCTTGGGCTGACAAAAAATTTGGAAGAGAAAATTGTGAGTGCGGGGCTTGAGCTTTGTGTGTATGACGGAACAGTTGCAAATCCAACCACTCAAAATGTGGAGGAGGCACTTTCGCTATATCACAAAAATGCTTGCGACTGCATTGTTGCCTTTGGTGGCGGCTCGGCTATGGACTGCGCAAAAGCAACGGGTGCAAGGGTTGCAAAGCCAAAGAAAAGTTTAAACAAAATGAAAGGGGTTTTGAAAGTTCGCAAAAAAATTCCTCTTTTAATTGCCATTCCAACCACTGCGGGAACGGGAAGCGAAACCACTTTGGCGGCTGTTATTGTGGACAGCGAAACAAGGCACAAATATGCCATAAATGACTTTCCTCTCATTCCTTCTTATGCTCTTTTGGATGCAAACTTAACTGTTGGCTTGCCAAAATCAATCACTGCAACAACAGGAATGGATGCGCTCACGCATGCAGTTGAGGCCTACATTGGAAGAAGCACAACCAAACAGACGCGCCAAAATGCTTTGGATGCGGTTAAACTTATTTTTGAAAATCTTGAAAATGCCTATGTTGACGGCAAAAATTTGGCGGCAAGAGAGAATATGCTTAAAGCGTCCTATCTTGCGGGACTTGCTTTCACTCAAAGTTATGTGGGATACGTGCATGCCATTGCGCACTCGCTTGGAGGGAAATATAACATTGCACACGGGCTTGCAAATGCGGTGATTTTGCCTTATGTTTTGAAAAAATATGGCAAAAAGATTTATAAGAAACTTTGGAAAATGGGCATTTTTGCTGGACTTTTTGACAAAGAAACACCAGTTGAGGTTGGTGCAAGATTGTTTATTCAAAAAATTGAAGATATGAATGCAAATATGAACATCGGCACAAAAATTGAGGAAATCAAAGAAGCGGACATAAAAGAAATGGCAAAAATCGCAGAAAAAGAGGCAAATCCTCTTTATCCTGTTCCTGTTTTGTTCACCGCCGAACAACTTGAAGAGATTTATTTAGAGGTTAAAAATGGACACTAAGAAAATTATTTCAAAACTTGAAAATCAAAGAGAGTTTTTGGCAAAAGAACCTGTTATTTCTGTTCAAAAACGCAAAGAAACCTTAAAAAATCTTTACAAAAACATAAAAGAGATGACTCCGCAAATTTGCGAGGCGTTAAAGGCCGACCTAAACAAATGCGAAACTGAGAGTTATATGACGGAAATTGGGCTGGTTTTGTCCGAGATAAGTTATATGCTGAGGCACATGAGAAAACTGACAAAAAAGAAAAGGGCATATTCGCCACTTTCAAATTTCCCTGCGAAAAGTTATCGCGTGGCAAGCGCCTATGGGGTGGTGCTTATTATTAGCCCATGGAATTATCCATTTTTGCTTTCAATGGAGCCACTTGTTGATGCAATCGCTGCGGGCAACACTGTGATTTTGAAGCCAAGCAGTGTTTCGGCAAACACCAGCAAAGTTATGGAAACACTTATCGCAAAAACTTTTGAGCCGGAGCATGCAACAACTGTTCTTGGAAGTGTTGACGAATGCACGGTGCTTTTGGACCAGGATTTGGATTACATATTCTACACCGGCAGTATGCGAGTTGGAAAAATTGTTATGGAAAAAGCAAAAGAACATTTCACGCCTGTCACGCTTGAAATGGGAGGCAAAAGTCCATGCATAGTTGACGAAACAGCAAACATTCCTCTTGCGGCAAAAAGGATTGTGTTTGGGAAACTTTTAAACGCGGGGCAAACTTGCGTTGCTCCGGATTACGTCTATTGCCAAGAGAGTGTCAGGGATAGGCTTGTAAAAGAAATTGAGTGCGAAATTATAAGGCAGTATTCTGTTGACCCACTCACAAACAAAAATTATCCAAAGATGAAAAACGAAAAACAATTCAACGCGGTGAGGGAACTTATTGAAGAGAACAAAATTTTGTTTGGTGGCAGGGTGGATGAAAACACTTTGAAAATTGAGCCAACAATATTGAACTCAACTTTTGAAGATAGGGCCATGCAAAGAGAAATTTTTGGGCCCGTTTTGCCAATTCTCACTTTTAAAGAAATTGATGAAGTTGTGAAAAAAGTTAATTCAATGTCAAAACCTTTGGCACTTTACATTTTTTCAAAATCAAAAGAAAATCAAAATCTTGTGCTTTCACAATGTCAATTTGGCGGCGGATGTGTGAATGACACAATCATGCACATTGCAAACAACCACCTTGCTTTTGGTGGAGTTAAACAAAGCGGGCTTGGGGCATATCACGGCAAATTTGGCTTTGAAACATTTTCGCATTACAAAAGCGTTGTTAAGAAATCTAATTTAATTGACATGCCTTTTAGATATCAACCTTTCAACAAAGTTAAAACTTGGTTTATTAAATTCTTTTTAAAATGAGAATGTTGGTTGTTTTTAATAGAATGTTTAAATATGAAAAAATATTAAAAAAATATTAAAAAATTAAAAATAAACAAAAAATAACCAGAAAAACCTAAAAATTCCATTATATCGTATGAAAAAATGGTTGAAAAATTCGATTTTTTGTGATTTTTTGTCAATTTTTGTTTATTTTTTAATTATTTTTGTTATATTTATTTTTTGCAACTTTGGATGCTATGAATGAGGGCCATTGCGATTGATGAAAGATTTTGTGTCACTTGCTATGAAAATTTTGTCATCACCATATTTTTGCTGAATTTGTTTTATGCTTTGATTTAGATTATTCGTGTCCTCATTGAAAAGAGAAAGTTGCTCCAACTTGCTCAGTTTGTTTAAACTAGACATCCTAACGCGTATGGCACGCACCATTTTGTCATAGTGCCAAAAAGAATCTATAAGTGTCATGGCTCTGTCAAAGATTTCTTCACTTGACCTGATTGGAGCGATGGTGTGGCTGTGATGAAATCTTTCAAAGTTTGCAGTTTTGATTGTAACTGAAATGCAACTGCCTTCATAGTTTTCGCTTGCCATTCGCTTGGCAATTTTTTCTGCCAAAAATTTTACAACTTTTTCAATGTCGCTTTTGATTTGAATATCCTCTATTGTTGTTGTTCCGTTTCCAATGCTTTTTGGCGGAGCAAGGTTATAATAGCACTTCACAGGGTCATAAAATTCGCCTAAAAGTTTTTGGTGAAGTTCTTTTCCAACTTTTCCCAACAAATGCTCAATAAAATCTTCTTTTAGCGAAACAAAATCGCCGATTGTTTGTATGTTCATCTTTTCAAATTTGCTTGCCAGCCTGCCACCAATTCCAACGATTGAATTTAGTGGCAAAGAATATGTTTTTTCTTTGAAATTTTCTCTTGTGAACTCTGTTGTGGCATCTGGCTTTTTGAAATCGCTTCCAAGTTTTGCAAATATTTTTGAAAACGAAACGCCAACTGAAACAGTGAACCCAAAAGTTTGTTTCACTTTTTGCCTTATTTCGTCTGCAATCTCAACTCCGCTTTTGCCAAAATATTTCAAACTGTCAGTCACATCAAGCCAACATTCATCAAGGCCGAGTGGCTCAACCAAATCGGTGTAATTCAAATACAACTGATGCAGTTGCTTGGATATTTTTTCATATTGGTCATAATGCGGCCCAACAGTCACAAGTTCTGGACATTTGTTTTGTGCCTGCCAAATGGCCTCGCCTGTTTTAACACCAAAAGATTTTGCAATTTCGTTTTTTGCCAAAATTATTCCGTTTCTTTTCTTTGGATTTCCCGCGACAGCAACAGGCTTTCCAACAAGTTGTGGATTTTGTGTGCACTCCACTGATGCAAAAAAATTGTTTACATCTGAATGCAAAATTGTTCGCTCTTTCATTTGCTTTTTGAAACCTTTTTTTGATATAATTTCTATGTTAGAATGATTTTTTATGGAGAAATTATGCCAAAGAATAACATCATACAATTTAAGCGACAAAAACTTTTTAAAAATGCTCGTCTTGTGGACATAGAAAACGCAAGCGTGGAAAAAGTGGACATTTTGGTTGACGGCGAAAGGATTGCAAGAATTGCACCAAAAATTGGTTATGCCGGCTTTTGTGAATATGTTTTGCAACAGTGACGAGGCACTTTTGACAACTTACGGGCTGCAAACTGACGGACAAATAAATGTGAATGAAACCTCAAATCTTTCCAATATGTTTAAAGTTTATGGCGGAAATGGGGCTAAGGGTGAGGCTTTTATGCCGGTTAACAATTTTTTTATGATGAAGTTTAAAAATTATCTTGCCGGCGCAGTGGTTGTGAATGATTTTGGAAAGTTTAATTTGCAGGAATCTGGAAAAAATTTCAAACTTATTCAAAATCTTGAAAATTTAAGCGAAACGGAACTTGACCTTTTGTTTGAAGAGTGTCATCAAAAGTTTAAACTTCCATTTTTGAAAATTGGAAAAACTTTGGAAGAACTTGGCACGATTGACAAATTATACAAAAAAACGCTGCCAAATGTGCTGGAAGATTTTGGATTTTTGGATTTGCATCCCGTGATTGTGGGCGGCAACTGTTTTGAAAAGGACGAACTTGAACTTTTAAAGCAATATGACTGCATTTTCATTGTGACACCGTTTGAGGATGGAAAACTCGGAATACGGCCAACAAATTTATATCGTTTGAAAAACATGGATTTTCAAATTGGGCTGGGAAGTGGAAACACTTTTGAGATAGATTTTTTTGAATATATGCGCCTTATTATCATGCAAATGAGAAGCATGTTTGAAAGCGAAGAAGTGTTTTCCGAGCAAGATGCCTTAAAACTTGCCCTTTTGGGAACAACCAAACTTGTTGAAGGGGATTTGGCAAATTTCATTGTGGTGCGAAACGACAATTCGCTGTATGACAACATATTGAAAACGCTTGTGTGGGAGAAAAACAATCACGATTTGATTATGACGGTGGATGAGGGCGAGATTGTTCAAAAAAATGGCGAAATTGCTATACAAGATATGCCAACTTATGATAATATTAAAATGATGACAGAAATGTTAACAAGGAGAAACAAAGATGACAATTAAAGAAAGATTATCAAGCGAATTTGGGCTTAGAGCCGATTACACAGAAAACATTATAAACCTCATTGACGAGGGCAACACAATTCCTTTCATTGCAAGATATAGAAAGGAAATGCATGGCTCTTGTGACGACCAAGTGCTGAGAAATTTTGCGGACAGATTGAAATATCTGCGCAATCTTGACGATGAAAAAGCAAAAGTTGAAAAAGTTATCACCGAACAAGGAAAGTGGACGGAAGAACTTAAAACGGCTTTGGAAGAGGCGATGACGCTCACGGAAGTTGAGGATATTTATCGTCCATACAAGCCAAAGAGAAAAACGAGGGCATCGGTTGCCATTGCAAAGGGCTTGGAGCCTTTGGCGGATATTTTGCAAGCACAATCTAAGGACAAAAAAGTGCTTGAAGAGGCAAAGAATTTCATAACAGAGGAAGTTCCAACTGTGGAAGAGGCAATCGCTGGGGCAAAGGATATTGTTGCAGAACGCATTTCCGACAGCGCCGACCTTAGAAAAGAACTTAGAGAAATTATTGCAAGCAAGGGCTTTTTGCAATGCACTCTTTTGGAGAATGAAAACAGCCCAACTTATGAAACTTATTCTGGCTTTAAGCAAGAAATTAAAAACTTGCCAAGCCACAGAGTTTTGGCAATCAATCGTGGCGAAAAAGAAAAATGCCTGAAAGTTGATGTTGTTATTGACGAAAAACTCACAATTCCAGTTATCGAAAAGGAATTTAAGAAGGACAATGAGGACACCAACGCTTTGATGGACGAGGTTATTGCAGATGCCTATGAAAGGTTGCTTTTCCCTGCACTTGAAAGAGAGTGCCGAAACAACCTCACGGATATGGCTGACGAGCAAGCAATCAAGATGTTTGAAGTGAATTTGAAGCCACTTCTTATGGAAAGTCCTTTGAAAAACAATATTATCATGGGTTTTGACCCTGGTTATCACAATGGCTGCAAAATTGCCGTTATAGACAAAAATGGCTCTGTTTTGGACACAACAGTGGTTTATCCAACTCCTCCAAGAAGCAAAACGGAAGAGGCTATGGAAAAACTTAAAGCCATGATTGAAAAAAATAAAGTTGACATAATTGCCATTGGCAATGGAACAGCATCAAAAGAGAGCGAAATTTTTGTTGCAGAACTTATCAAGCATGTGAACCGACCTGTGAGTTATGCAGTTGTAAGCGAGGCTGGGGCATCGGTTTATTCCGCATCAAAACTTGCCGCTGAGGAATTTCCAGAATATGATGTAAATTTGCGAAGTGCAGTTTCCATTGCAAGACGTTTGCAAGACCCTTTGGCAGAACTTATCAAAATTGATGTTAAGTCCATTGGAGTTGGGCAATATCAGCATGATATGCCACAAAACCGCTTGACCGAAGTTTTGACGGGGGTTGTGGAAGATTGCGTTAACAGCGTGGGTGTGGACCTTAACACCGCTTCACCAAGCCTGTTGTCATATGTTTCGGGGCTTAACATGAGCATTGCCAAAAACATTGTTACATTTAGAACAAAAAACAAGGGCTTTAAGGCAAGAGAAGAACTTTTGTCTGTTCCAAAACTTGGGCCAAAAGCCTATGAACAATGTGCCGGCTTTTTGAGGGTTGTTGGCGGAGAAAATGTGCTTGATAACACCGCTGTTCACCCAGAAAGTTATGAGGGGGCAAGAAAACTTTTAAGACTTTTCAATTTAACAGAAGAGGATGTTAAGAACAACAATCTTGTGCTTTTGCCTAAAATGGTTGAACAAAAGGGAGAAAAGAAAGTGGCAGAGGAATGCGGAATTGGCGTTCCAACACTAAACGACATAACAAACGAACTTTTAAAGCCTGGCCGCGATATTCGTGAAAGTATGCCAAAACCTGTGCTTAGAAGTGATGTTATTCATATGGAGGACCTTAAAGAGGGCATGATTTTTGACGGAGTTGTTAGAAATGTTGTTGACTTTGGCGCTTTTGTGGATATTGGCGTGCATCAGGACGGACTTGTGCATATATCGCAACTTTCTGACGGCTATGTTAAGCATCCAAGTGATGTTGTTAAAGTGGGCGACAAAGTTAAGGTGAAAGTCACAGCAGTTGACCTCAACAAAAAACGTATTTCCCTCACCATGAAAGGCATTGAAGACGAGGAAAACAAATGAGCGAAAATGTTTGTCCAAAGTGCGGAACTTCTGTGAAGGAAATCATGGAAACGGGCTTTGTGGGTTGTGAAAAGTGTTATGATTTGCCTGAAATAAAGGCGGCGGTGGACAAACTTTATGGCGGCAAAAGGCACAAAGGCACATTTTAAATTCAAGCAGGCGTGTCATTAAGCCAACAAAACAAAAAACTTGAACAGGATAGGTTTTGTTTAAAAGGAACAAATGAGCGAGGAGTTTGAGGACATTGCAATTTCATCTAGGATTAGGCTGGCACGAAATGTGTCTGGCTTTAATTTTTTCACGAAACTAACAAGCGTTAAGGACGCGGAATATATCGTTCGTGCTGTTTCAAACGCTATTGCCAAATTTGACGATTTGGAAATTTTTAAACTGAAAAATCTCACTCTCAACGAGTGTAATGCGCTGCTGGAAAGGCACATTATAAGCAAGGAACTCATTGAAAATAAGGACATTTCGGCGGTTGCGCTTTCGCCAGACGAACATCTTATAATAATGATGAATGAAGAGGACCACATTAGGGAACAATGCATTGTAAACGGTTTTAACCTATACAAGCCTTATCGCGAAATTAAACGCTTTGACG
>CANRMV010000035.1 GCA_947631875.1 uncultured Clostridia bacterium | reverse complement strand
CTCTTTATTTTGCAAAGACAATTTGTTTTGCAATTTGATGTGCTTGGAGTTGAAAGCCTTTCAAAAACAGAAATAGTGGATTTTGTAAATCAAAATTATCCGCGTTTTATGCCAAACTTGAATACGAAAGAAATTGAAAAAGGATTGGTGGACAAGTTTGACAAAGTCAGTTTTGCCTCTTGCATGATTAAAGGGCAAACTCTTGTTATAAACATAAAAGAAAAAGTTTTGCCAGAGCAAATGTATGGTGAGTTTTCACCAATTATTGCCAAAAACGATGGCAAAATCACGCAAATAAACCTCATTTCTGGAACGGTTAGGGTTAAGGTTGGGGATTTTGTGCGAAAGGGGGACGTTTTAGTTGAGCCTTACACCATAGACACAAGCGGAAACTTGAAAAAGGTTGAAGCAAAAGCGGAAATTTTGGCAGATGTTTATTATGAGGCGGAAGTCAGCCACAGCGAACATGTTGTTGAAGTTTTGAGAACGGGAAGGTTTGTGGAAAGAAACGAGATTAAACTTTTTGGACTTGTGATTTATTCCTATAAAGAAAAAATTCCATACAAAATGTATGAGGTTGAGAGAGAAGACGTTAAGTTGAATAAGAATGTGCTTTTGCCTTTTAAAATGGAAAAAGTGAAGGTGTATGAACTTGTGGAGAATGTTGTTGAAAGCAAATTTGAGGATGTTAAAGACGAATTTATTGAAAAAGCAAGGCAAAAAACTTTGGAAAATATAAAAAACTATGATAAAATAAAAGAAGAATTTTACAATATAACAAACCAAGCGGATGTGACGATTGTGAACTATTGCATTGTTGTTGAAGAAAACATGGGAGTTTATTATGATAATTGATGGGAAAATTTCCCCTTACAAAAGAAAAATCACCGCACTTTTCAAAGTGGCAGAAGAGGTTTTGAAGGAAGATTTTGATGAGGTTTCTGTTTCTTTGAATTTTGTGAGTGAAAAAGAAATTTGTGAATTGAACAAAAAATTTCGCGGGCTTGAAAAGGTTACCGATGTGCTTTCTTTTCCAAATTTAAACAAAAAAGTGGGTGAAAAGTTGAAAAAATTTGAAAAAGAACGCAATTTTGATGATAATTTGCTTTTTTTGGGTGATATTGTGATTTGCAAGAATGTTGCCCAGCGTCAGGCAAAAGAATATGGACACAGCACAGAAAGAGAAGTTTGTTTTTTGGCTTTGCATGGGCTGTTGCATCTTTTGGGCTATGACCACATTGAAAAAGATGATGAAATTCTTATGCAAAGCACGGCGGATGAAATATTAAAAAAATGTGGAGTTAATAGATGAAGTGTGGATATGTGGCAGTTTTGGGGCTTCCAAATGCGGGGAAAAGCAGCCTTGTAAACTATCTTGTTGGCGAAGAGGTGGCAGTTGTTTCGCACAGAATGCAGACAACCAGAAATTCAATTCTTGGAATTTTGAATGTTGAAAATGCTCAAATAATTTTTGTGGACACGCCAGGCATACATCACAGCAAAAACAATTTGGACAAGTTTATGAACAAAAATGTTAGAAACGCCATTGCGGCGGCGGATGTTGTTTTATATTTGTTTGACGGCAGCATCAAAATGGACGAGGAAGAAAAAGAATATATTGAAAATTTATCAAAAAAATGTGAAAAATTGCTGTTAATTCAAACAAAAAGTGATAAAAAACAAGAAAAATTTGATTTTTCTGCAATTTCAATTTCCTCGCAGACGGGAAACGGCATGAAAGAACTTGTTGAAAAGATTGTGGAATTTTTGCCGGAGCGCCAACCAATTTTTGACGAAGAACTATACACCGACAAAAGCATAAACTTTCTTATTGCCGAAAAAGTGCGCGGGATTATGCTTGAAGAATTTGACAAAGAAGTTCCTCACGGCGTTGCGGTGGTTGTGACCTCCTTTGTTGAAGAACAAACACTTGTTAAAATTGACATCGACATTATTTGCGAGAGAGAGCAACACAAAGGAATTATCATTGGCAAAGGCGGAAAGATGCTGAAAAAAATCGGCTCGCAAACAAGAGAATATTGCCAGCAGTTGCTGGATAAAAAGTGCATGATAAACCTTTTCGTTAAGGTGGACACAAATTGGCGGGATAAAAATATTGGGCAATATGGTTATAATTAAGGGGCGGCAGCCTCTTTTTTTGTATTATTTTCTTTTTTTGAGGCAAAACTAACTTCAAGGAGGAAAATATGATAATAGCAAACTACATCGCATATGTGCTGACACTGATTGGCGCATTAAATTGGGGGCTTGTTGGAATTTTCAATTTCAACCTTGTCACTTGGATTTGCGGGGCATACAGAAATGGTTGGGCAATCGCCATCTATGTTCTCATTTTGCTTGCGGCAATTTGGCTTATCATTTCGCCAATCATTTCGCGCGGAATGCTAGATCTTGGCTGCCCTTACAAAAAGGAAATGCAAGATAAAGACAAAAAATAAAAAAAGGAATTTCACAATTCCTTTTTTGATGTTTTTTGTTGATTTAGAAAGTGCTCTTAACCATTCCGCCGTCAACATTAAGTGCAACGCCTGTGATGTAGTGGGCTGGCTCACTTGCAAGGAAAACAACTGCGTTTGCAATTTCTTCTGGCTTTGCATATCTTCCCATTGGAATGTTTGTTTTTGCAAACCAATCAATGGCTTCTTCTCTTTTCATTCCTGTTGCGGCAGCAAGTTGGTCTCCAAGTTGGCCATCAGCGTGCCAAAGTGGAGTGTCAACAGGACCTGGACAAACAGCGTTCACATTCACATTGAATGGTGCACAATAAGCAGAATAGTCCTTTGTAATCATGATGTCAGCAGCCTTGATTGTGTCATAACTGATAAGTCCGCCTGGTTGCTTTCCAAAAATTGATGCGGTGTTCACAACACTTCCCCAACCATTTTTTTTGAAATATGGAATGCAAAGATTTGTAAGGCGAACAGGGGCATACATCATAAGTTCTGCGTGAGCCCTAAATGTTTCCTCTGGGAAGGTTTCCATATCACCCATTTTTGCTGTGCCGGCATTGTTTACCAGAACATCAATTCTGCCAAGTTTTTTTGCCACATTTTTAACAAATTTTTGGCAGTTTTCTGGGCTGGTTACATCAACCTTTTCAACATAAACTCTTTCGCCAAGTTCTTTTTGCAATTTTTTCAATCCTGCAAGATTGATGTCAGCAAGGGCAAGAACTGCGCCTTCCTTATAGAATGCAGTGGCAATTTCTTTGCCAATTCCTGATGCTGCACCGGTTACGATGACAACTCTGTTTTTTAAACCTAAATTCATAAATTTAAACCTCCTATATTTATGATAGTAAAATTTTATCACCTTTAAACAAATTTTGTCAAACATTTTGAAATAAAAAAAGCACCACATAGGCGCTTTTAATTTAATTGTTTTGTGGCTTGTGGAACGCTTTTTATCTTTCCGTTTTGCATAAGATAAATTTGTCCATAAAATTTTGCATTTCCATTTGAAATCTTTATGTGTGAGCCGTTGGTGAGGCAATATAAAGGAAGGGCGTGGCTGTCCTTTTTCAAATAATCATTCATGAGGTCAATTCCTTCGTCAACTTGTTCATTTCCTTTTTCAAGATTGAAATGTGGAATGATTGTGAAATTTGTTAACCCCAAACCATCCATAAATTTTGGGTCATCAAGTTCATCCAAACTTTCTGGATAATTGTAAACTCTTTTTGCCAAATTCATTGAGCCAGCGCTTTGTCCCATAACAACGCCGTTGTAGGCTTTTAATAGTTTTGCCAAATTCATTTCTTTGCAAAATTGATTTTGAGTTGGAGTGTGTCCACCAGAAAGAAAAACAAAATCGGCGGCTTTAATTATTTTTTCAATATTTTGTTTGTTTCGATTGTCAACAACAATGAGGTGTTTAAAACCAACACCAGACATTTTAAAACTTTCAAATGTGACATTTGCATACATATCATTTGTTTCACATGCTGGATTGCTGACAATAAACACAAAGTTCTCAAATTTTTTAACGCTTTCCTTTATTTGTTTCACCAAACCATTTGAGTTGTCCATAGGGCAAGCATGACGCACTCCATCAATTTTCACAGATGCACCAATATCACTTGTTAAAAAAATTGTTTTCATATTTTCCTCCTAGACTGCTTGATTTGGATTGTAGTTGCTTAAATAATGTTTTTTCTGATTAATGTGCCTAAATTGTGCCTAAAAAATTTGTCATACATAAAACATGCAACATGTTGTGGTTTAGAAGCTGAAAAAACTACTGTATATAGTATTTAAAAATTTGGCAGGGGTGGAAGGAATCGAACCCTCCTCTGGAGTTTTGGAGACTCTCATTCTACCGATGAACTACACCCCTATATTTACTTGCATATTTTACTACATTTTTGTGAAGTTGTCAATTAAAATCTTGATGAATTATTTCCTATTTTTCTTTTTTTGTGCTATAATCACTTTAATTTGGAGGTTTTATGACTGACAGGCTTGTGGGAAACTTCATTGACAGCAATGTTTTTGTTGTGGGCGACAGCAAGGAATGTTTTATTGTTGATGCTGGTGTGCATGTGGACAGTGTTTCAAAAACGGTTGCAGGAAGAAAAGTTTTGGCTGTTCTTTTGACGCATGGGCATTATGACCATGCCTATTATGCAACGGACTATGCTGCCAAGTTTGGTTGCAAAATTTATGCCAGCGAAAAGGCGAAGCAATATCTTGAAAATGCGGATTGGAATTACAGTGAAGGCAAGTTTGAACTTAATGATTTTACCAACTTTGTTTTTCTAAACGAGCAAGGTGAACTGAAATTTGGAAAGTTTGAGATTTCTTACAAATTGCTTGGCGGGCACAGCGAAGGGGACATGTTATACAAATTTGGCGATGAGATTTTTGTTGGAGATGTTTTGCTTGGCAGAGATATGGGGAGGGTTGACCTCTATGGCGGCAGCAAAAGCAAAATGGCAGAAAGTTTAAAGTGTCTTATGGACGAAAATTACGCAACGATGCACTGCGGACACGGAGAAGATTTTCCAAAAGCGACACAGGATAAGGTTGCAGCCCTTTGGCTTAGATTTCTTAAAAGAAACATTTGACAGAAAAATGGGCTTTGGCTATAATTTAATTGGAGGTGTTTTATGATAGCAGTTGTTACAGGTGGAACAAGCGGAATAGGTTTTGAAATAAGCAAACAATTTGTGCGGGGGGGGCAAACGGTAATTGCCATTTATAAATCGAATGACCAAAAGGCGCAAGAGGCAATAAAGGAAATTGGCAGCAAAAACTTTAAAGTGGTTAAACTTGATGTGACAAAGGAGAGTGAGGTTAAAACTTTCTTTTCGTCTTTAAAAGGGTTGGATTTTCTTGTGAATTGTGCCGGAATGTCCATTGAAGCACCATTTGAAGAATTGCCAATGAAAGATGTTAAAAAAGTTATGGATATCAATCTTTTTGGAAAAATGAATTGCGCAAAATATGCACTGCCACTTTTGAAAAAATCTAAATGCCCAAGAATTGTAAACATTGCTTCACGCTTTGCTCAAAAACCTTTTATAGAAGGCGTGATGGGATATTGTTGCAGCGAGGCAGGCATTGTGATGATGACAAAAGTGTTGGCTTTGGAATATGCAAAATATAACATTAGAGTGAACACGGTTAGCCCTTCGCTGACGCTAACACCAATGACGCGAGCAGTGTGTTCACAGGAAGAGATTGACACGATTGCAAAAAAGAACCCAAGTGGAAGGCTTGGAGAGCCTGCCGACATTGCAAATGTGGTTATGTTTTTGTGCAGCGAAAAGGCAGATTATATCAATGGCGAAAACATAAATGTGAATGGCGGAATTTTGCTGCTCTAAAAAGCAAAAAGAGAAAAAATAATTAAAAAATAAAGAAAAATAAATAAAATTAAATAAAAAATGGCAGAAAATTCCATTTTATCGAACAGAAAAATGGATGAAAAATAATAAAAAACATCATAAAAAATTGATTTATGGTGTTTTTTTTGTCGAATTTTGTTATTTTTTCTGATTTTTTATTCTTCTGTCGTCGCCAACCAAATTTATTGTGATTGAACTCTCTCTGTCGGCTATTCGAGATGTAATTCTTTCATCATATCTTTCAACCAAATCTGCCATGTCTAGATTGCTGGTTATCACAAGAGGCAGTTTTCGCATTTTGCGCTCGTTGATTATGAGATACAAACATTCCAAAGTGACATTTTTGTATAGAGGCTCAGTGCCAAGATCATCTATGAACAGAACTTCACATGAGAGATATTTGTTCAAAAATTCTTCCGATTGCGTTTTGCCAAATTCTTTGAAATCTTGATTGAGTTTAAAGGCGGTTACAATCTTAACCACTTTGCCATTTTCAATAAGTTCATTTGCCATGCATCTTAAAAGGTGGGTTTTGCCAACGCCTGTTGGGCCAGAGATGAATATCAAATTTTTTGTGAATTGGCTGTTGCACCACTGCCTCATCTTTTCAAAATAAGGGGCAAGATTTCCACTTGTTTTGATTGAGTTGTCAAAATTTTCAAGTTTTTCAAAGCCGCTGCCGGCAAGCAAAACTTTTGAAATTTCCTGCTTTAAACATTTACACATTTCACCATTCACATAGCCTGTGTCTTTGCAAATTTTGCAAGAGTAATTTGGGCTTTCCGGTATGTGTGCGCTTTTCTTTCTTGCAAGAATTTCCTTTTCAAGTTTTTGTTGCTCTTCTTTGTTTGGCACTTCTCCCAAACATTCCTTTTGGGCATTTTCAATCATAAGTTTTGTGTATCTCTTTTCTAAATCGGCAAAACTTTGGTCTGCATAAAGTGGAGCCATTTGTTGCCTATATTCATTTTCCGCCTTTCTCTTTTTTGCTTGAAGTGAAAAGAGGGCTTTCTCAATTATATCTTGTTTCATCTCACACCTCAATTTCATCTATGGATTGGAAAAGTGCATTCATATCTTCTTTGGAATAACTTCGCCCACTTGAAAAGTTGGTTTTCTTTTCCTTTGTTCCCAATATTTCATTTGAATGTTTTGCATCTTCAAGAGTGGTTATTTTTTTGTCATGAAGAGTTGACAGAACACCAGACAAATATTGCATTGGCTGGTCTTTTGCGGCGGCAAGGGTGCATGCATAGGCGATTACATCCTCAGGCAGTTTCCAAACTTCTGTCCAAATTTTGTATTTGTCGCGGTCGAACTGATTTACATTTCGGGACAAGCCAATCGCTTCCAAAATTTCTTTTATCTTTTTGTCCACAACAAGCACATCGCTGAAATATTCCGACAAACTCTGTTCGGACAAAATGCCAAGTTTTTGGAATTTTGCAAGCGTTTTGTTCATGCCTTCCAAAGTGCGAATGCCCGTCTTGAAACAATAGGTTGAAATTTCTTCAAGCATCTTTTCGGAAAAGCCTGTTCCAAGCCAGTTGAAAATGTAGGTGTCCACAACCGGCCCAAGATTTTCATAATATAAGCCAAGATTTTTTGTGAGCGTTTTGGCAATTTGCAATGCTTTTTGTTTCTCGCCTTCATAAAGTTCTATGTCTGCCACGCTGAACAGTTTTTGTGCAAAGTAGCCGTCCAAAATTTTGTCCATAATTGCAAAAGCGGCACTTCCTTTCTTTTTCAAGTTCTTGGCAACATAATGCAAAACTTCATCGTCAAAACCTTCGTCAACCCATTTTTCATAGAGTGCATATTCCTCGATGTTTGGAAGGTGGGTGATGCCCAAAACTTTGTATAGATGCTCCATTCCTGTTCTTAGAATGTCAAAACTTGCAATTTTGTTTTGAACTTGCTCTTTTGAGGTTATCTTTTGGTTCGCCCAATCCTTTGCTATGGTGGTTATGTAGGCATAACCAACATTGTTCCCTTTTATGCGAACGCAATAGTTGATTATAAGCAGCAGTGCCTCTTTTTCAAGATGAAAACGCTCTATGAGGTCATAATATTCACGATATTCATTTGGCGTTATCATTCTTCCGCTCAAAATTTCCTGAGCCTGAGCGTTGAAAGTTTGATATTTTTTGGCATTGTATTTCTTTGTGCTGCTTAAAACGTCACTGATTGGAAGATATCGCACTTCAAAAGGAATGACATTCAAAATTTGCACCAAACCTTGCTCTTGCCAATAATAAAATGCCTGCTCAATTTGCTGCGGTGTGAGGTTTAACTCATTTGCAAAGTTTTCAAGCGTGTTGTCCTTTGCGCTGGCGTCTTGACACTTGTAAAGCCCATACAAATAAATTTTAACAGCGGTGTCATCTGCATAAGGAAGATAATTGTTTATAAAAATGTTGTCCACAGATGTGGTGTTGTTCGCCAACATATCTATTGAATACTTGCAAAATGCCATTTTTTTCTCCTATTTTTGAATTGTAACATAAAAATCCGTTTTTGACAAACTTTTTTGTGAGTCAAGCAAAATTTTTCATTTTTGGACAGGTTTTTGAATAGGTTATTGTATGAAAAAATTTGCTTTAATTTTGGCTTTAACACTTTTTCTGCCGCTTTGCCTTGTTGGATGCGGGGAGAAGGAAAGGCTACTTAATCACTATGTTATAACGGCAACTTTCAATGAAGAAACCGCTTCGCTTGCCTGTGAAGAGGAGGTTTTATATTTTAATAACAGTTCAAATATGCTTGAAGAAGTGTGCTTTTTCTTGTATGCAAATTCCTTTGATGAGGGGCAAAAGAGTGTGCCAACTGCATATCTTGACAAAGCATATAAATGGGGTGAAAGTTATGGAAATATAACATTTTTTGAGGTGCTGGTTGGTGGAGAAAATGCCGAATTTTCAATTTCGGAAAACAAAAATATTCTAACTGTGAAAACGCCGCAATTTTATCCATCTGAGAGCGTTAAAATAACTTTAAAATTTGTTGTGCAACTTGCAAAAGTGAGGCATAGGCTTGGGGCTGGCGAGCACGCTTACAATTTTGGCAACTTTTTGCCGCTGGCATGCGTGTATGAAAATGGGTTTGTGAAAAATGAATTTTCGCCTTATGGCGACCCATTTTACAGCGAGGTTTCAAATTTTGATGTGACAATAAATTATCCAAGCGAATTTGTTTTGGCATCTTCTGGAAAAGTGGTTTCAAGTTCGGGTAATGAAATGACAACCAGCGTGATTAGGGCGGGGAATGTTCGAGATTTCGCCTTTGTGTTGTCAAAAGATTTCACCGTTTTAAGTGGGCAGGCTGGCAAGAGCATAGTGAATTATTTTTATTATGACGATGCCAACGCCCAAGAACATTTAAATACGGCTGTTAAGGCAGTTTTAACATTTAACAAACTTTTTGGGGAATATCCATATGATGTTTTGAATGTGGTTAAGACGGATTTTT
>CANRMV010000034.1 GCA_947631875.1 uncultured Clostridia bacterium | reverse complement strand
CTTTGTCGGCATCTCTTATGCTTGAAAGATGTGGTGTCACCACAACAAGCGCCTCGTTTGCAGGATACACTGCCCGCTGAAATCCTGCCTCCACCCCGGCAGGGCAATCAATCAAAATGTAATCAAAAGAATGGTCAATAATATCAATTATGTTTTTTATGTGCTCGCCAGAAATTTTGCTGGAACTGTAAGTGTGCGAAGAGGGCAAAAGATACAAAGAAGGAAAATTGGGGTCCTGCAAAAGCGCCTGCCTCACCCTACATTTTCCACTCACAACATCTGTGACATCAAAAATCACCTGCCTTTCAAGCCCCATGATAACATCCAAATTATTAAGCCCAATATCCATGTCAATAAGAACAGTTCTAAATCCAAGCCTTGAAAGATAAACCCCCAAATTTGCACAAACGGTTGTTTTTCCAACGCCACCCTTTCCACTTGTGACAACAATTTTTCTTGCCATATTTTTCTCCTAACTCAATTTTACTTTTTTTGATATGAAAGGGCAAAAACATTGTAAAATAAAGTTGTCAAAAAATGATTTTTTTTGTCAAAAACAAATAACAGAAGCAAAAGCCAAAAAATTTCTTAAACACAAAAAAATATCAAAATTTAATAAAAATTAAGCATTTTTTGCATTTTTTTATGATTTTTTCCTTATTTTTTTGAATTTTTTGCAATTTTCAATTTTCTTTGCAAAAAAAAGTGCAATAAAAAAACACCTAAAAGGTGCTGTCAGTTGACCATAAGCCGAGTTCTGTATTGGATGGTCATCTATCCAGCCTTGCTGTTGCCAACAAGTTCAAGCGGTGCTTTTGTTGGAAGTGAAAGAACACACATGTTTCCAAACTTAACCTTGCATCGAGTGGGGTTTACAGAGCAGCGGTTGTTGCCAATCGCCCGGTAGGCTCTTACCCTACCTTTCCACCATCACCATTTTTCAATGGCAGTCTATTTCTGTTGCACTATCCTTGAAGTCACCTTCACCAGCCGTTAACTGGCACTCTGTTCTTTTGATGCTCGGACTTTCCTCTCCGTGTCCACCATAGACACGCAGCGACCATCTGTTCAACTGACTGTTTCATAATAACACAATTCCTCAAAAAAATCAATAGGAATGCAGCATAAAAGCACAATTTTGTTTGTTTTTGATTTAGTTTTTAAAATTTTTGTAAACTTGGTTGATATTTAACGATTGTTTATGTTATACTAATTTCGATTAAGTTTACTAAGGAGAATTTTATGACGAAACCAAACTATGAATACAAGAACCTCACAAAAACCGAACAGGCATGCTTATCTTTGGTTGAAAGTTTAGGAATTTATGAACTGCGTGCTTTGGCAAGAGTTTTTGGCGATGCTTCACCAACCACATTAAAAAGAAACGACCACATAACCATTGTAATGGACAAAATAATTTCCGGCGAAGAGTTGAAGCCAATTCCAATGAGGCAAGGCCGTCCTTACAAAGAACTCAGCAATATTGAAGGTATTTTGGCAGAACTTTCACAAATAACAGGCAGGGACTACACCCTAAAAACAAATCAACAAGGTGCAACATCAACAAAACCAAAAGCGGTTGCGTTTAAACAAGCAGAAAAAGCGATTGTTGAAAAGCATTTACAACCAATGGAAGTTCGCGGAATTGTAAGAGAAAACTCTGACGGCAGTTTGTATTTGGTGAGTCAAGATAATGGCAAACATGTTTTAATTCAAAAAGAACTAGACCTTCGCATTGCTCCAAATGACTATGTAAGTGGAATTGCAGTGCTGATGAACTCCGAAAAAGAATATGTGCTTGACGAAATCAAAAAAATAAACTATCAAGATGTGAAAAAATATGTTGAAACAAACAATGAATATGTGCTTGATGTTCCAACAACAAAACTTGCCGGATATAACATAGTGCTTGGCGGAAGATATATCCTAAAACAAGAAAAATTCACAAAAAACATTGAAAAAATTGAAAATTTGCTGTCAAAAATGAAAAAAGAGGGAATAATCACCCTTGCTTGCATTCCAAATGTTATGTATGAAGATTTTATTGACATACAATCACTTGGCTTCAACAATGCATTTTTGATTAAATATGACAACAAACCTTTTGAAACATTTGAAGTTGTTAAAACATTCATAGACCATGTCACCCGCCTTCAACAACAGGGCAAAAATGTTGCAATTTTTGTGCAAGATGTCACAACTTTGGCAAACGGAATAGATTTTGCTTTTAAAAACAACACAAAGGCTTTGATGGGACACACAGAAATGGCTGTTGAACTTATCAAAAAAATTGTCTGCTTGGCAAAAGCAGGCAAAATGCACAAACACACAACACTGTTCACAACACTCGATGACAGCGATATGTTTGACCAAACATACATATCAACAATCTACAAAGTTTCTCAAAAAATTGATTTGTAAAAGACGCCAATTTAAGCGTCTTTTTTATTTGGCTTTTTTGCTGACTTTGTTGACTTATTGGTTAAAAATGTTTATACTAGGCATATAATATTGAGGTGTGTATGACTGACAGTTTGCTCTCAATTCCAAATGGTTTTATGCTTTTTGGACACAAAATATATTTTTATGGCATAACAAGTGCCCTTTCTTATTTATTGGGTGTTGTGCTTGCAATGGTGTTTGCAAAAAAAAGAGGTTTTAAAAAAGAGGACATACTCACCCTTGCTTGCTATGTTATTCCACTTGCGATAATTGGCGCACGAATTTATTATGTTTTGTTTAAACTTGACAGTTACAAAAACTTTGTGGACATATTCAAAATTTGGGAAGGCGGGCTTGGCTTTTATGGAGGACTTATTGGCGGTGCGCTTGGCGTGGTTTTGTATTGCTTAATTCACAAAAAAAATCTTTTGGCTCTTGCAGATATTATTGCTCCCGCCCTTATAATTTCGCAATCACTTGGTCGCTGGGGGAACTTCTTCAATCAAGAGGCTTATGGCTATGAAGTCACAAGCCCAAACATGCAATGGTTTCCATTTGCAGTTTACATTGATGCAGTAAGCAGTTGGCATTTGGCAACCTTCTTTTATGAAAGCCTTTGGAATTTTGTTTCGTTTTGGATTCTCATCGCCATGCTTTACAGAGCGGATTTCAAAAACAATGGCATACTGTTTGCCTTCTATCTAATTTTCTATGGCATTGGCAGAGCATGGATTGAGGGCCTGCGAACTGACAGCCTATATTTGGGTGCGTTAAGAGTGTCACAAGTGCTTTCCATTGTGTTCATAATTTGTGGCGTTGCCTATTTGGCTTACTGCTGGTGGAAACAGCGCAAAAAAGAAGATGTAACAGATAAAATTATAAAAATCATCAAAAAAGACCTTTAAAAATGCAAAAAAAAGTGAAAAAATGTGTTAAAAAACACACTTTTGAGCATAAAACCCAATTTTTCTGTTAATAATCAAAATATGAATGGAAGAGTTTTTGGGATTAAAAAAAGTCTTATTTTGCGGTCAAGCGCCCTCTTGTTTTCGTGGGCGTTTTTTGCTTTTATTTTTGTTTGTATTTTTGTTCTTAAAAATCCACCTTTGTGGTTCTTTGGATTTTGTCTTTTCTTGGGAGTGTTTGAACTTATAAAAGGTTTTTTGTTCGGCCTTGACAGCAGCCTCTATTTTGGCAGCCTCCTAACGGGCATTGGCACGGTTGGATTTATCTTCATTTACACAAACACAAGTTCCTATGCCGCCTTTTTTATTTGCCTTGCTTTTATTCTTGCCTCAGTTGTCACTTACATCTTTTGCAAACAATCCTTGCACCTTATTCTTGCTTTTTCGATTTTTTTCGTCAGCCTTTACAGCCTGCTTCTAGCAAAAAATTTTATTTCTACCTCAATTTTTATTGCATTTGTTGTTCCTTTTTTGGTATTATTAGTATTGGAAATGTTCCTACACTTTAAACGGAGATGAATATGTTTTCAGAAGAGCCAAACGGATATAACAAAGTTGAAGTTGACAGTTTTATTCAAAGGATGAAAACTTCCTATGAAGCAAAACTGATGGAAGAGAAACTGAAAGTTCTAGACAGCGAAAAACGACTTTTGGATGTTAAGAATGAGAGAGTTGAAATTGAGAACAAAGAAAAAAACATTTTGAATGCTCTGAATGTCATTGAAAAAGCAAAAAAGTTTCAAGAAGAGGGCTCAAAAAATTTCAACAAACTCATCATGGACAAAGTTGAAATTTTGCTGAAAGAACTCAACACCAGGTTTCCCCAACTAAGACGCGACCAAAACTTTGAGGACATCATGACAGAGTTCACAAGAATTGTTCAAAGTTTCAAAGAAAACTATGATAAAATGTCAAACATCACCCGCCCAATTTATTCTGATAACGACAGTATGCGTTTGCTTTTAACAAAAATGCAGGACTATAAAAAAACGCCTCAAACTCCAAAAGAGGTTCGCATTCCAACAAACAAAACATTAAAAGACTATCCTGTCAGCGAAAGCGGTTTCAGTTTTGAAGAAGCCCTAAACCCAACTGACGATTTGGAAGAAATTATGAAAGCCTTTGATTTTTACAATCAAGCAAATCAAAACTAAGGAGAAAAACATGATTGAATACAAATTTGACACCCAACTACTTGTGGAAGGAAAAAATCTTTCAGATGAAAAAGTGAGAGATTACATCACAAAAAACATTGAAGGCGACTGCTTGCTTGTTGTTGGAGACGACGAAATGTTGCGTTTGCATTTCCACACAAACACACCTTGGAAAGTTTTGGAATATTGCGACAGTCTTGGTGACATTCAAGACATCGTTGTTGAAAACATGGAGCGCCAAGCAAACGGCCTTAATGGCTAAAAACTTGCAACTTTAAAAGGCAATATTGCAAATGTTTTGCAATCTTTCTTGCTGCAATTCTTTTGCAGCATTCTTTTTTATGTTGCAATTTTAAAAGAGCAGTGTAAAGCCAAAAACCACAAAACCCGAAATTAAGCCGATCAAAAATTGAAGCAAAAGCACGCCCAAATTTTCTAATAGGTGCTTTCTATTTCTTGCAAACAAAATTATAAGCCCAACACCTGCCCCCGCAGTTAGCCCTGCAACAAGTGCTGGAAAACTTAAAATTTGAACAACTTGCCCCGAAACAGCAACCCCCATATAAAGTTCCACCAAAAGCACAGACGAAGCACAATTTGGAATAAGCCCAATCAAACTTGCAAGCACAATTTGCAAATATATATTTGTGTTTAAAAAGTTTTGAAGTGCAGAAATGTCTATGCAGGACACAATCATATTCAAAATGAAGGTTGCCACAAAAATATAGATGGCAATGGAAAATGTGTGCGCGATTGCATCAATAAACACATTGTCCACGCAACAATCCTCATGTCCGTGCTCGCAATGGTCGGTGTGAATATGCCCGCATTCGTGAAAATGATGCTCTGGCTCGTCAGAGGAAAAAGTCACCTCCACATTTTTGTTAGAACGCTTTTTGAAAAGCAGCATGGCAAAATCAATCGCGTAGCCCCAAATAATAGCCAAAGCCACTTTCACACCAATCAAAATCAAAAGGTCAACAATTTTGTTTGTGTTTGAAACCATGATTGGCAAGGCCTCATCAGAAGTGGCAATAAACACTGCAATAAGCGTTCCAATCGTCACTTTTCTTTCTGAATATAAATCCGCAATCACAGATGAAAATCCGCATTGTGGCACGCACCCCAAGCAAGATGCATAAAACACACTTGCCTTATTTTTCTTAGACAAAAAGTGGCTGAACTTGTGTTTGTGATCATGAGAGATGTAAGAAACCAAAAGATACGCAAGAAAAAGGATTGGAAGCACTTTCAAAGTGTCCAAAACCGCATCATATAAACTTGCTGCAAAGATTTCTTTCATAATCCCCTCAAAAGTTTTCTTATTATAGCACAAAGAAAACAAAATTTCAAATTTTTTTATAATTTATTTATTGCTCAAATTATTGACTATTTTGTTCAAATATGTTATACTCTCAGTTGAGTAGTCAACAAAGACACTTGGAGGGAAAATGCAAAAGGAATTTCTTGACATAAACCGTATTCTTCTCATAAAAAAAATATATGAAAAAAATATGAGTGAAAACAGTGAATTGTGCTCGTCATTTGCTGTGTTTGCGGAAATTTTATTAAACAACGAAATCAAATCTCAGCAAGAGTTGTCCGCACTTGCCCATTGCAACAAGGCTCACACAAGCCGAACACTTTTGAAAATGCAGTTGCGCGGGCTGGTTAAGGTTGGCAAAAGCATAATTCTAACCGAAAAAGGTGTTGAATATGCAAAAAATGCCGTCAAATGCAAAGAAAATTTGCTTGAAAAAATGTTTGAAGGCGTAACTGATGCGGAAAAACAAACTTTTGCAAAAGTTTTGGATAAACTTATTGAAAATTCAAAAAGAAATCAATAGGAGGGAAAATGGAACTTAAACTTATACATGTAAACAAATTCTATAAACTATCAAACAAAGAAAATTTCCAAGCACTGTATGATGTAAATGTGGAGTTTGACAAAGGTGAACTTGTGTCCATAGTGGGCGAAAGCGGCAGCGGAAAATCCACGCTTATGAACTTGATTGGCGGGCTTGACAGTGATTTTTCTGGCGGCATAATTGCTGGCGGACAAAATTTGTCAAAACTAACTGACAAAGAACTTGACAAATATCGTAAAAACCATGTTGGTTTCGTTTTTCAATCTTTCAACCTCATCTCCCACCTTTCAATATTGGACAATGTCACCCTTGCCCTCACCCTTTCAAATGTCAGCGAAAAAGAAAAAGTTGAACGAGCCACAACCATTTTAAAAAGAGTTGGGCTTGCCGACCAATTAAAGAAAAAGCCAACTCAACTTTCTGGCGGACAAAAACAGCGTGTAGCCATTGCGAGAGCGCTGATAAATGACCCTGAAATCATCATTGCGGATGAGCCAACCGGGGCACTTGACAGTGGAACATCTATGCAGATTTTGGAAATCTTGAAAGAGATTGCCGACAGCGGAAAACTTGTTATCATGGTTACGCATAGTGAAAAAGTTGCCTCTGTTTCCTCAAGAGTTGTTGAAATTTCAGACGGCAAAATAATAGGTGACCGCAAAAACGAAAACTATGTTAAAAATGCTCCAAAAGAGGATGTTAAAAAAGAACAAGAATCGCCTCAGGAAGAAGTGAGCATCGACCAAAAATTTGCTCAAAAAACGGCAGAAAAGGCAGAAGATAAAAAAACAAAGAGGAATTTCAGAAATTTCAAAGACAAACAAAATCTTTCTTTGTGGCAAGCAATACGCCTGTCCTTCCATAATATGTGGGCAAGCAAAACCAAAAACATATTGATGTCCATTGGCGTTGCGATTGGAATTGGAAGTTTGATACTTATGATGTGTTTTTCAAGCGGCATAACCGACTTTATTGATGACACCATGAAATCGTATTCCGATCCAACCATTGTCACAATCAAAAAGAGCGCTCAAAACATAACTGACATGATGCAATTTAAGCCATTCACCGACAGAGAAATTGAAGTGCTTATGAATGGAAATGTGAACGATGTCCAAGACGGTGAAACCGAACTTATGGGACTTAACGCCTACTTAAAAGAAAAAGGTTTCAATTTTACAGTAACAGACGGAAAGCAAGTTGACGGAACAATCGACAAAAACCAAGCAACCCTAACGCGCGGACTTCAAGTTATGGCAGCACTTTTTGACGGAAAAGTTTTATTCGACCCAGAAAACACTTGGACAAAAGACAACGCCCTAATCGATGAGCCCGACCTTAAAAAAATCACCGAGAGTGGCGGCGCTTATGACGGCATAATTTACTTATACACAATCCCACCATTTTACTCAAAAAACAATGTAAGTGAGGGTGAAATGGCAACATCAAAAGGTGGAGTAATGTTCACCGCTGGCGTTAAGCAAATGTTTGAAAAAGCCGAAACAAAAACAGAAGTTATTGGCAGCGAAGTGAAAATTTACCTCAAAATTCCACCAACAGCCGAAAATCCAAAAGGTATCCCATTGACATTCAGCGACTATTCAACAGGCAGCACAAGAGAAAAAATTAAAATCACAGGAATTATGGACACCTCAGTTATGGCTGGCTTCAATGTAATGTATATTGACTATGATTTTCTTCAACAACTTTTCAAAGAAAAAGGTGCGGAGGAATATTTTGGATCAAATGCTCTCTACATTCAAACAGGGAATGAAAAAATTGTTGCAGCAATAAATGAATATCTTAACACATATTATAAGGATCAATTCACAGGCTCAATCGAAGAACAACTTGCTGGAATGTTCAGAAGTATGACAAGCGTCATCGGCACAAGTTTGATTGTAATTTCACTTATCTCCCTTCTTGTTTCAGCCATGATGATTTTGGTTGTGCTTTACATGAGCGTAACTGAAAGAACAAAAGAAATTGGCGTGTTGAAATCAATCGGTGCAAGAAGAAAAGATATACGCCGAATATTCACATCGGAAAGTTTCCTTGTGGGAGTGCTGAGTGGAATTTTTGGAATAATATTCAACTTAATCCTAACCCTAGTTGTTGTGCTCACCTTAAACAGCACGATTGGGCTTGCCCCTATCACATATAGATGGTGGTATTTCGCAGTTGGCATGGGTGTTGCAATCTTCATCAGCATGCTGTCCGGCTTGTATCCAGCAAATAAAGCATCCAAACTTGACCCTGTTGAAAGTTTGCGCCGAGAATAGTGGAGTTCAAAGTGCAAAACATACAAAAATTTTTGAAAGAAAATGCCGATTTGGGTTATGCAAATTTTAATAGGAAATTTATAAAATCACAACATGAAATTATTGGCGTTAGGCTTCCAATTTTGAGAAAATATGCAAAAGAAATTGAGCCAGAATACATTGAACTTTCGCCCACTTGTTGCCACGAAGAAATTTTGCTGTATGGCTTTGCTGCCGGCGAAATTAAAAACGAGCACGAGCAAATGGAATATCTTGACAACGTTTTGCCCTTCATAGATAATTGGTGCACTTGTGACTGCATAGTTCCAAGCCTAAAAATGTTAAACACACCCGCCGCCTACAAAAAGTTTTCAAATCTATTAAAAGACAACAGAGAATTTTATGTTCGCGCTGGAATTTTGGGACTGATGAAATTCTTTATCAAATCAAATAAGCTTGAAGAAATTTTAAAAAACTTGCAAAAAATCACCTGCCAAGATTATTATGTGAAAATGGCAACCGCATGGTTTTATGCCGAACTTTGCACAATAAATTTTCCACTTGCAGAGAAGCAAATTGAAAAAACACAAGATGAGTTTATAAAAAGAAGAGCCATCTCAAAAGCCCTAGAAAGTTACAGAGTGACAAAAGAACAAAAAGAAATCTTATCCAAAATAAAATAATATATATGGTGTATTATGCAATG
>CANRMV010000033.1 GCA_947631875.1 uncultured Clostridia bacterium | reverse complement strand
GGACAACAACAGTTGTTATGCGTGCCCACTTGTATTTGCAGCATAGGAAGCCCACTGCAAATAATATGGCAACAGCAGCCAATATGTAGGCAATTGTTGGATAAATAGTTATTAAGGCAAGCGCGACTACTGCAAGTAAAGCAGATCCCGCAAGTATTAGTTTGTCCGTTGTCCCCTTCATAGCTGAATCTCCTTATATTCTTCGTGGCCATTTAACTTTTCAACAGTGCGTGCCCGATAAATGGTAAAATTGTCAAGGCCGTTGTCGCTTGCTAGCCCAAAATATTCATAGCCCATTTTTGCAATTTCGTCTTTGTCTATGAGCACATCAAGCTTGATTGAACTCTTATATGGCAAAAATGTCTTTATAAATGAGTCTTTTAATTTCAGCGCTACTTTGTCTCCGCTGACCAGGACATAATCAAAATTGTTAAAGGTGCAGTCTATGATTGAACGCCCGGAAAAGTAATCATCCGTGGCGCGATCTGGATTTGCATTATAATTTCTATTTCCGTGGATCGCTCCAAACAAGCTGTCTTGACTGCTTTGTGCACCGTCTTCTGATATTGTTATTTTTATATCGTAATAATTGCGAATTTCTTTGACAAGCTTTGCCGCGGTGTCAGTTCCGGCCGGCTGTTCTTCATAAACAGCGCCTTCAGCATCGATGCATTTGTAATAGTCAAACAGGTCCGGCAATTCCATTACATAGTCACGATCCATACCATATTGTCCTGTTTGCAAAGCGTTGTAAATAATCATTGCAAAATAGTCGTAAGAATAGTACGTGTAATAATCATCGTTAAAAGTTATGACATTTAAAAAATCTCCAGCGGGTTTTGTTGTTACGCGCGTGAAATCATTGCCTTTTGGAGTATTGTATCCCTTAAAGGCGATCTCATATAAATCTTTACCAATCTCAACCTTAAATCGGCTATTAACACTGAGTGGGTTTGCGGAATTGAATGTAGTGACATAATCGTCTGTCGAAGCGTAGTTATATATTTTTCCTGCATCGCTACTGAGTGTATACGTTCCCCAGTAATCATAGTAGTGATCTTCAAATGGCCATCCGCGAGTTACCTTTGCTGGGTTGTGGGGTGGATCTTGATTAGGATCAACCATATATTCAAAGGCTAATTTTGAATATATGTTGTTTCCAACATATTGCAGGCCTTGAGAGTAAATCTCATTTTTCTCTTCATCGTGATAGTAATTGTATCGAATATCTAGCATTTCATAGCCATTTTTCTTTTTGTTGGACATGTATTTGACTTCGATTATGTTTTTGGTGGTAGATCCATCTGCAGTTGTTATTTTCCCAACGTTGTATGTTGAAGAAACTACCTTTTGCGGAGCAGTAAAGTAAATTACTATCCACCACGCACAAATGCCTAGCATTATAACCGCTAGGATAGATGCTAAAATAATTGAAATTTTCTTTGCCACCGGCATTTTTTGTTTTGCTGCCATACACAACTCCCCAAATTTCGATTGTTGCTCGGCCGACATTGACGACCTTGAGCACCATGTAAAGAACTTGTTTTGCCAAGTTCTTTGAAAAAGAGATAAAAGTTTATTAAAGAATTTATTTGCTGAGTTTGTTTATTCTAACTAGATAATAGCTGCCGCGGCTTCGATTGCAGGCTCTGCATCTTTAACAATGCCAAACCAATTGCGCCATTCTTCAACCATAGTGACACTATGGGCATGCGCAAGGCAAAGCGATGTGATAAAGAACGCACAAACTACAAGCAAAGCAACTGTCGCTACAATCCAAGGCCAAATTTTATGTTTCTTCTTTGGTGTGTAATATCCGCGTTTTTGCTTTTTTGCCATACGTTTTCCCCCTTTTGTTAAATTTTGTCGGAAGATGGTCATTGCATATTGGCAACGCGCTCTGCATACTCGCGCTGCGCGCGTGCGAGCAGACCATCTTCACGAAATGCTCGCGGCGCTTCAGTCGGTTTATCTCTCAAAAATCTGCCGGCAAAATTTTCATATTTGCGTGCTATGATTTCTTCGCTATTTTCTAATAGCCATTTGAGAGACAAGTTTTTTGTTTCAGCTAGGAACTTGCTGTGTCGCATCTCATCCATGAGCTTGTCATAGTCCACGTTTGGATAACATGCGACTTGGCAATCTATCTTTTTGCCTGGTGCTAATTTTTTGAACTCCGCTAGGAACTCAATTTGTTTTTCAGTTAGCAAGAACTGGCGCGTGTTATCCTGGACATGCTCTAGATATGGGCTCTCAAGAAGCTTGTCTACTAGAACAGGGAATTCAATTGTGCCAAACACGATGGCTTTTTTGAGAGACTCTTGATAAGCTTCAGTCTTAAGCTGCAGCTCTTCTTCTGTCGGCATAGGCTGATCTTCCGGCTCGCCAGGAATGTTTAAGTAAAGCAATCTAAAGTGACCATACTTGCGGATAAATAGAAATCTTTTATTTTCCAGGCTCTTTATGCGATCTTGAACTGTGCGCGCCGTTACTTTTGGAAGCCTTTTCGCAAGATCTTCGTTTGTTTCCTTGCAGTAGCCGCCAGCAGTTAGCCCATCGGCAATCGCATAATACATTTCTTTTTCTTCTGCCGTTAGGACCTTTGACTTGCGGACTCTGGTCGGAACGACAGTCCACATACTCAATTCTTTTGTCATCATGCTTAAACTCCTATGCGGCAAACATGTTTTGAAGAGTTTGCGTGTCAAGCAGTTTGATGTTTCTGACATAAACTGCGAGTGGCTGCTCTAAACGTTCTGCCAGGTCATAAACTGCAGATGCTTTTGGAAGCTCATTTGAGCTGCCAACGAGCTGGCCATCTTTGTTTTTGATTTCAAATGTTAAGCGATTCATAATTTACTCCTTTTTTAAGCTGCTTCCCTAAATGCCTTATAGGCAAAAATGTTTTTCATCTCGCAAGGTCTTAACTGTCTTTCCTTGCACCATTCAACGTAAGAAACGATTGATTGATAGCCCATAAACTTCACTCCTTTTGTTTAGATTAACGAAAAAAGCCGATGAAAGTAGAAAAATGAGTTCATCATTTTTTCTTTCTCGGCTTTCGCTTCTTAATTAAATTTTCATTTTCTGGCAGGTCCTGGATGTCAAGTTGTATAAATTTACTCTTTTTTGGCATAAATTTACTCCTTGTTTTACCACTCTATATGTTGGTTAATGTTTATGTCGAAATTGACATTAACTTCCTTTAGGTGCTCAATGGCTTCGAATAAGCTGCGCACACAACGCAAGTATGAGTACACTCGTTCAAGTTTCTTAATTTCACGCGGATTCTTTGTTCTTTGCATTTGGTCCAAAACACTTCGAATAGCGGCATCCGTGTTTTTACAATTTTTCTTAAATGACATGACTCCACCCCTAAAATTGCGTTTTTTGTTTGCAAATTGCTATTTTTTGCAACTTTACATTGCAACTACCCACATTTTAGCAATAAATAATTGCAATGTCAACTATTTCTGCAATTTTTTTTTGAAAAATTTTAATTTTTATAAAATTAAATTGGAGGTTAGTATGAAAAATTTACAGATTTTAAGGAAATCCAACAAGTTGACACTCGCTCAATTAGCAAAAGACTTGGGTATTTCTCATCAAGTTCTTTCAAATTATGAGCTCGGAAAGGCCAATCCGCCAATCGACTTCATTGTCAATCTTGCCGACTATTTCGGCTGCTCAGTCGACTATCTGCTCGGACATCAGACAAAAAGCATAGTCCAACTAGAAATGTTGACAAATGCCCAACGCGAAGTTATGGATTTAGTTAAAACGTTGGATGACAAAGAAGCTTATTCAGTTGTTGGATATATCAATCACATGCGTGGCACGCCACTCAACGACCTTGTCGAAAAAATTCTAAATGAAGGGAGAAAATAAAATGGAAGAATTTAATGTTTATTGTGATGAAACATGTCATAGAGAAAATGACGGCGACCCATACATGGTGATTGGTTGTATATATTGCCCTAAGAACGAATCGAAAGAAATAAATGACAGAATAAAACGACTAAAAGCAAATTGGCATAAAAGTATGTTTCAAGAAATAAAGTGGACAAAACTGAGCAAATCCACATTTGATATGGCGAAGGTTATGGTGCAAGACTTTTTTGATGACGAAGATATGCACTTTAGAGCCATTATAATTGACAAAAGAAAACTTGATTTTAAAAAATTCAGCAAACAAAATTTTCAGTCATTCTATTATGTAGCATATTTTGAGATGTTGAAGGCAATAATATCTCCTCATGCAAGATACAATATCTATTTAGACATCAAGGATACAAATTCCCAAGAGAGAATAGTTCTACTAAAAGAACTTTTAGATAAGCGCATGAATTTACAGTATAATCGACATTTAATAAACAAAGTTCAGCATGTCCGCTCTCACGAAATTCAAATTCTCCAAATCACCGATTTGCTTATTGGAGCAATAGCTTATGACCTGCGTGGCCTAAACAAACTCAAAGCGAAAACAGACTTAATTGAAATTATTAAAAAGCAATCTAAGTATGACTTTACTAAAACAACTCTTTTAAGAGAAGAAAAGTTTAACTTGTTGGTTTTTGACCCAAAGGGGGATAATTATGAGTGATGACTGCAAGTTTAAATTAACTAGCTGTAACTTAAATGATTTTGATGGTGACGTTGAAGCTTATTTTGATTATTTAAATCGTATTTTGGTTGACACTTTCGTGAGTGGAAATACTTTTTTTAATAATAAACCAGTATACATATCACGGCAGATTGATAGAGCCAATCGTCTTGAAAGATTTTATCATATAATAACTAGAACGGAATATTCCTCAAACCAAAAAACTTACCCTGATATGCAGCGATGTGAGGCCGTGATCTTTATACCTAAAATGTTACTTTGTTGCGCCCCCTGTAAAAACCTTTTAATATTTGACCATAAGGAGCAAAACAAAATTAAAACTTACATTTGGTGTTTAAATCGAAACATCATGATTGTTCTTGAAAATAAATCGCGTGCGTATTATTTTATAACTTGCTTTATTGTCCAAGGAAAAAGAAATTTAAACAAATTTTTAAAAAGATTTCATGAGCATAAAAACAATAAAACAAAAAACGGCAACCACTGAGTTACCGCTTTAAGAACTCCTCCTACAACAACAGGATAGGTGAGTTAATTGCATTTTCGCAACTTTATTTTAACACATCTAGAAGTGCTTGTCAACTATTTTTTGAAAAATGTCGACATAAAATATATTATTCTTCAAAATCTACAAAAGATACGAAAATGCATGATTATTATTACTCTAAAATAAAAAAAATTAAACAATTTCTGCCAATTTTTTAGATTTTATCATAAAAATAAACCCCGGAACCTTCAACATCTCACGCATAGCGCAAGATTCTGGTTGCCGGAGTTTAGCGTCAGCTTACCGTTTGTGCACAAACAGATTGGTGGAATTCTCAACAAAATCTTTGCTTACTCCCATTCGGGAACCACTTCTTGACCAGCTGACTGTTCTTGCCGACTCTTAATGCAAGAACTATCGCAAAAAAATTAAATTGTTAAAGGCCGAGTCCACCTTTAACTTATTTCAAGTTTAGCACTAAAATTAAAATTTGTCAATAAAAAGGGGGAAACATGAATATCAAAGATATAAAAAACGCTTGAAACTCTAGACAAGCTCAGTGTTGAAAGCACAAATTACAACAAACAAATTCAAATGTTGGCCGCTCAATGCGTATCCAACCAAAACAAGATTCAGCAAATCGTCGCCATAATTGGTGGCTATATGCAAGCAGAAGAAGATTTAATCGTGCAGCGCCGATCAAACATAACAGTGCTGCCTAGTCAGGTGTCTACTCAAAATCAAACAAAAGGAGTAGATACTATGAGAAAAAATTGTTATCGTCGCAAGGATGGCCGTTGGCAATACTCAAAGCAAGAACACGGACTGCTGTATTATGCCATAGCCAATACTTATAGAGAATTATTGGAAAGAATTAAGCAAATACAACCAAAAGTTGTCCGAAATGTTAAGAAAGTTGATTTAAAGGCACAAACTTTTGCAAATTTGTTTGATTCTTACATCCAAGCATACATTGAAGGTAAAAATATTTCAAGACAAGCCAAAAACGAGTGGAAGAGTATAAGCCGAATGTATATCCGCCCTGCTTTTGAAAAAATCACTTTAGAACATCTGACCGCTGAAATGTTACAAAAATTTATAAATAGCATAAATCGAGAACGACTTCAAGAAAAGATATTTCAGCGAGTAGTCCGGGTATTAAAACATGCATATGTCACCGACAAAATTAAAAAAGATTTATCATTGGCACTCGAAAAGCCTAAACGAAAAAATATTCAAACGCGATTGCCACTAGACTTAGACGAGCAGAAAGCATTGCTGGCTGAGGTTAAAAATACAGATCTATATGCTTTCACTATGTTTTGCCTGATTGTCGGTGCACGTCGTGAAGAAGTTTTGAGTTTTAGCATGTCAAGAGATTTAAACGAAGCCCGACAAATTATACATATCCGGGGAACTAAAACAGCAAACGCCGATCGTTACGTTCACGTTTCAAAAGCATTTATTGAATTTTTAAAAGAAAATATGGGCGCAGACACATTTAACTTTCAAAAAGAGTATGTAACAAAACGCATCGGTAAAATATTACATAGCATAAATCCAAGCCTATGCCTACACTGCCTTAGACATACATGTTCGGCAAATCTGTATTTTCTTGGAGCAAATGACAAATATAGGCAAATGCAACTTGGACACGCTTCAATTGTAACCACAAATGACATATATACGAACATAAAGGAAAGCATACCAAAAGAGCAATTGCGCGAAGTTTACGGAGATTTATACTTGTTCTTTGACTAAACTTTTGACTAAACTTTTTTCACAAACCGAAACACAAAACAATAAGCCACTACAATATGTTGTGGTGGCTTATTAACTTAAACACAATATGGAGCGAAAGACGGGATTCGAACCCGCGATCCTCAGCTTGGGAATTCCTGGCCAATATCGCTACATATTAGAAAAATAAAGGGATGTAGACATTTGACTAGACTTTTGCACAAGAAAATAAATTTTCTTCTGAATACAAAATCGCTCCAAGATTATAATACCACATCTTGAGAAATAAGTAAAACCATTGGACAAACTTTATCAGGAATTTTTTTCTCTTATTAGCGGCGGCTTTGCCGCCTGTATAGATGGAATGTGGAGTGAATAAAAAGACGAGGCTTTTAAGCCCCGCCTTTTAGACTGGTAATTACCCAACCATGGCAAGTATAAAAACTGCTTACTTAGACAAAAGCATGTTATTGGGATTTACTGTTACCGGTCTAATTATATTATAGGTAATTTTAATTGTAAATATTCCGTGCCGGTTATTTATGTAATGGAAATTTAAACACGTGAGTTAAAATTCTATTATTTTTCATGAGATTTAAAGAATCTGAATAGTTACCAGTTCTCAATTCAGAATAATAAATGTTTGCAAAAACGTCTGCAAGTTGGATTATTATGTTATTTGCGGAATCAAAATAAGTTACATCGACACCTTCGGCAGTCGCATCTGCCAAATATAATTCACTATACAAATAATCTTCTAGACTTTTTCGTGCATCAGCTCTTTGATTTCTTTCATCTATCTGAATTTGGTATTGTTCACCCTTAGGAAGAAATCCATGTTTAATAAAATATTTTAAGGCCAATACAACGATATAATTAAAAGCCCGAGCCGTATTCTTATAATATTTGCTCTCGACCTTTTCGTTATCTATCTCTATGTAAAATAATTGGAAAGAATCATCTTTACTGAAAAAATTAATAAAATCTTTTTTTAGACTTGGCGTAAACTCTGAGCCCTTAAGCTCATGGAAATCTTCTCCCCGAAACATTTTCCCTGAATCGGCAATTTTAAGCCTGTTTAAGTTTTTGCTAACAAAGCGCTTATACAATCGTTTTAATTTAGTTATATTTTTCGCATATAATATTGAGACAACAAAATAGGGATGCGTCTTGCTATAATCACATGTCATTGAACCTGATTCATCTAAATACAAATTGACCATGTTTAAATCTCCATTTTAAAAAGGGCGAGCATAAGCCCGCCCTTTATCAATTGCCTACTACGTGACGCCAACACATGACGCTTACCTAGATTACGGCACTACATAGGACTTATTGTTGACAGGGATATTATAACATAACAAAATGTTAATTTCAAGCATTTTATAAAATTTTTTTAAATTTTTCGAAAGAACTTTTTTTAGACTTTTTTTCTTGTTAGCGGTGGCTTTGCTGCCAGTGTAGCTTAAACTTGGAGTAAATCTGAACGAAGCGACCTTCTTGGCCGCTTTTTTAAATAAAAACCTTTTTGAACAATCTATATTATAAATATTATTATAATATAGATATATATTGGATAGTAATAACAAGTAATTTTTTCTCTTAATCAAGAAATATACTAGTAACTTGTTATTACTTTGATTAAGTAATTAGAGTAAAGATTTCTTTTGCTTCTTTTCTTTAATTTTTTGGAAATTTGCCGGGGCGATTTGGAAAAAATATGTAGGCAAAATTAAGACAATAAAAAATGCTAGGCACATGGTGTCAGCAAAAAACACTCAATTTTATTAAATTTTATATATATTTTCAGGGAATTTCGCCCTGTTCAGTAAAATTATGCCACGTCCTTGGCTATTATTTCGTCATATTTTTCTTTAAGCTTGTTATACGTTTCACATCTTGGAACCGTTTTTCCGCTCAACCAACGTGACACTTGGCTCTTTTCGAGCTTAAAGTAATTGGCCAAATCTTGCTGTGTCCAACAATAGTAGCGCATAATTTCAAACAAGATTTTTTGCGTCGAAACCATCTACACATCACCCCCTTTTAAGCTGTTTTACTATATTTTTGCTTTGTTTGCTTTATATATCTTTTTCTGATCTGATTGTATGTCATATACATAACATGACGGCCAAAAGCGATTGCTGTGGCTTTTTGGTGATCTGTCATGCCTTTAAACAGTCCTAATTCATCATATTCTTGGCCTAAATCTCTAATTTGCTCGACTAAAGCTTGTTGAAAATCTGTTTTACTTTGTGTCATTGCGGTTCTCCTTAAACTAAATTTAATATTAAAATCAGCGCTACACAAATCAGTATAAGTAGACCAAATACTATGTAGAAAGCCTTCGTCGTTTTAAGCTGTTTATGGAATCCGCGGAATATTAGCGTTGCACCACTGGCCAATGCCGACAAACCAGATCCTAGTATAAACGGGAAGGCTATAACCCAACTGAGAATTTTTAATATGATTGAGCCTTGTATTCCACTTAGAAACAGTGGGAACAGGCCCGCAAACAGTCCGGTGCAAACTGCAGCGGATATGCCAAGGCCTAGATCACCAAACAAAAATGTTAAGAACTTCTTCATCATTGCGCTCCCTTAAAATCTTCATATTTGAAAATTTTTGTCCTGCGCTGGCAATTTAACATTTTGCTTTGCCCGGTGTAAATAATGAAATAATTTGGGCTTCTACGCGCGATTTGACGCAATTTGTTGGCTGAGATTGTTAACCCGTGATCTTTCATGAATTCCGGATTTATGTGAGATAAACTAAAATAATTTTTTTCATCAACTTGATTAGATACACTTAACCCCATTTTTCACTCCAAAAAAATTAAAAAATTTTAAAAAAAATTAGTAAAAATTGCAAAAATGCAACTGCCGCGCGCTGGCGCGCGCATAAGGTTAAATTTGAAATGCTTCATTTAACCTACGGCAAAATCCTAAAATTCTGCGTGCGCTTATCGAATTTTTACGGA
>CANRMV010000032.1 GCA_947631875.1 uncultured Clostridia bacterium | reverse complement strand
TTTATCCCGCTTTTAATTAGTTGTGTGGTATAAATTTTGTTTGCTTGAGAAAAGCCTTTGCACCAACGAAGTCGTTGATTCCAAGAAACCTTCATTTTAGTTGGTTGTTCGTCATAAAATCTTGCCTGTGCATTGTAGGTAGTTTTGAAATTCTTCAAGGCAGAAAAAAGTCTAAATTCGTAATCTTCGGTTAGGGTGAAAAACTTGTATCCGCCGACCTCTTTGATTACTTTGGACGAGATATAAAATCCTGTCCCACAAACGCTTACATTCATGCCGAGTTTGCTCTTTGGTTTGTTATCAAAAGTGTTAAAGATTGTAAATGTCAGCCCACTGCAGGCAGAAATCCAATTGTCGTTCCAGTTTGAAGCGTTTCTGTAAGAGGTGGCGACATCATACCCTTGGTCATAGACGCGGTTCATTTGTTCGATATAGTCGGGATACAACACATTGTCGGCGTCAAAGATGAAGTAGGCTTCATAGCCGAGGTCCTCTGCCAAAAGTTCTTGAAACAGTTCGTCAAGGGCATGTCCCTTACCCTTTCTTTCTAGGTGCTTGCGGACAAATATATGGGTGCGGTCATAACCTTTTGCTATTTCGCAGGTCGGGTCATCACTTCTTTCTACAATAATGTATGTGTCGATAAGTTCGGCAGGGTAGGTTTGAGCCTTTATGCTGTTTAAAATTCGGGCAATAACCTTACTTTCATTTCGTGCCGGGATTATGATTGCATACTTATGGTTGGTCTTTGCCGGTGGAAACTTTTTGGTAGGACTGAAAGAAATTATGTGAAAGATAATCTTAGCCAAAAGGAATAAAAAACTCAATCCAAAAAGCACATAGAATACTATGTTGCTGATATGATAAATTAAAAAATATGTATCCATTTAAATTAACTCCAAATGATTTTTAAAATTTAAGATGTGCTATTTTTATAGCATAATGAAATTTTAGCAAAATAGATTGTAAATGTCAAATAAATTCGCAAAAAGACGAAATTTTTGAAAATTTATAACTATTTTTACTCAAAATTTAAAAATTATTTGTTGAAAAGTAGAAATTCAAGTTCTTTTAGCCATGGATTAAAGTCAAAACTCACATTTGCAGGGCTTGTTGAAGGCATATATAAAATAGGAATGGTGGTGGGCAGGTCTTTTATCAAGTTGAAAGCGCATTTGCCATTACACAAAATCTTTTCTACCTGGGTAAAGGGAGGCAGTAAAAATTCAATTTGGGCGGTCTTAAAAGTAGATTTTGAAAGTTTTGTATCCGCGGAACCGGATAGGTTGCTTTCGCAGACGGCATCATATAAGGCGATGTGATTTTTGAGCAAAAAGGCTTTTTTTGCCTCAATATCATCGGGTATAGTCGTATTGAAAGCCTTTTCAAGCATTCGCCAAAACCTGTTTTGTTTGTTGCCATAATAAAAGCCAGCCTCCCGACTTTTTACACTCGGGAAACTCCCTAAAACCAATGCTTTTGAATCACGGTTATATACTGCATCAAATCCCTTAAACATATTTTATATTATATCACTATTTTGCAAGTTTTTGAACTAAAACTCTTGCTTTTTAGTAAATTTTGATATTGACAACGAGGGCCGAGTGTGATATACTCCCGCTAGGAGACAAAAGATGCAAGAGGTTATATTTATTTGTGCGTTAATAGGTTTTTTGATTACTATATTTACTTGTTATAAGTTTGTTTATGCTTTTATTGGGCTGTTTGGAACGCGAAAGTTTAAACAAACGGACAGAAAACACACTTATGGGATTTGTATTAGTGCAAGAAATGAGGAAAAGGTAATTACAAACCTTTTAGAGAGCATTCGCAACCAAGATTATCCTCTTAAAAATTTGCGGGTCTTTATAATAGCCCACAATTGCACCGATAATACTGCGCAACTCGTCCGAGAATATGCAGACAATCACAAAGATTTAAATATATCACTTTATGAATATAACAACCCCGATGAACGAACAAAAGGATATGCACTACGATATTTATTTAACAAAATTAAAGAAGATTTTACCATTGAAGCGTTTGATGGATATTACATATTTGATGCCGACAATGTTTTAAATTATGATTATGTTACGCGAATGAATGAGGCTTTTGACAGTGGTGAAAAGATTGTGACAAGTTTTAGAAATTCTAAAAACTTTCATCAAAATTGGATATCATTTTCATATGCTGTCAATTGGATAAAAAACTGCCTTTGCGAGCATCGTGCGAAATCGCTACTTTATGGGGCGTGTCGAATAAATGGGACTGGATTTTTGTTTGCAAATGAACTTGTGAAAGACGGATGGAAATTTTTATCCCTTACAGAAGATAGAGCCTTTTGTGCCGATGCGGTGATTAAAGGCTATCGTATTTCGTATTGCGAAAAGGCAGAGTTTTTCGATGAACAGCCTTACAAATTAAAGGTCGCTTGGACACAAAGAATGCGTTGGGCAAAGGGGCTTTTATTGTCTGCGGTTGAATCCTGTCCAAAATTATTGAAAAATATGGCGTGTATGGATGAAAGATTTCCGGCCTCGTATGACCATTTCTGGATAAACTTTCCTATAGATGTTGAGGCGTTTTACCGTTCAATTCTCTCGTATTCGATGCAAATTGCGTCGGCAGTAATTTGCGGGGGGGGTAGCCTTACTGATTTCTTATCTTACAGGCAAGATTACGCATTGGCTTGGGGCAATGGGTGAGTGTATTTTAACACTTATTTGGAATAGGAAAAGAATTGCCAAGGCACCGTTTTTTAAAACGCTTTTCAATATATTTATGTATCCTCTATTTGGAATTATTGGTAAGTGGACATTTATAATTGCGACATTTGTTAAAGTGGATTGGAAGCCAATCCCGCATGACCAAACAATGGATGTTAATGATTTAAAGAAATAAAGCAATCTTGTTAAAGATTGTTTTTTTTTTAATAAAATTTTTAATTTTGCGCATACTAGAATGGGAGGTTAAATCAATGAAAAATGAAATCACAACGAAAGACCTGATGGCTTTAAACGAACTAATGACTTTTGAAAATTGGATGGCGGTTAAGATGCAGGCGTGCAGTGATTGTTCGCAGGACAAGTCGATGAAAACGATGTTTAAAGAAATGGCAAGCAAGCATTTTGAAAATCATTCAAAACTTTTGAAATATCTAGAAGAAAATGGAGGGAAATAATGGAGTTTACAGAAAAGGAAACATTGCAAGATGCACTTATTGCACACAAATTTTTAATTCATATGTATTGTCAATATGGGATTGAGTGTTCAAACAAAACGCTCCGGGACTTATTAAGTTCACTTCAAGGGGTGGCGATGGAGCATGACTTAAAGTTGTTTCAAATTATGAATAAAAAAGGATTTTATCCTATCACGCCTGCCCCAGCAAAAGAACTTAAACAAACCTTGACAATGCACACCCAAATGCAAGAAGAACTTGCACAAAAACTTAATAAAAAAACAAAATAGTTAAGAATTTTCAAAAAAAACAACAAAAAAGTCCAAAATTTTGGACTTTTTCTTATTTTTGATGCAAATTTTTGCTGTAATGCGTTTGTAACACCTCTTCAACCTTTGCAATGATTTGCTGATGCACTTTTTCGACAGATTGGGTTGCATCTATAACGCAAAATCTGTCCGGTTCTTTTTGGGCGAGGTAGTCATATCCTTCAAGCACTTTTTTGTGAAACTGCAAACTTTCACTTTCATATTTGTCTAATTCTCGCTTTATTCTTTTAAATGAAAGTTCGGGGTCGATTCGCAGGTAGAAGGTGAGGTCTGGGGTTAATCCGTCAAGCGACCAACGATTTAGGTTTAGTATTGTATCACAAGGCATTGCACCTCGTGCGCTCCCTTCATAAGCCACACTAGAATCATAAAACCTATCCGAAACCACAATTTCGTCTCGGTCAAGGGCGGGCTTTATTATGGAGTCGACGAGTTCGGTTCGCGAAACCAAATACATAAATATCTCTGCCTTTTCACCGATATGTATCTCGCGGTCATTTAAAAGTAGCCATCGTATCTTGTCGCCAAGAGGCGTCCCGCCAGGTTCTCTTGTAAAATGATATGGGCGGGAGATGTGCTTTGCAAAATACTCCTTTAAAAGTTCGATTTGTGTGCTTTTGCCACAGCCTTCTCCGCCTTCAAATGTTATAAAAATGCCTTTTTTCATACTCCCTCCTTTACTAAAATTAGTTTATCAAAATATCCAAACTTTGTCAAAAAAAACGAGTATAGTTTTAAACTATTCTCGTCTTAATGGTGAAATGTGTCATAAATGGTTTGGGCTAGTGCACGATGAATGCCTTTTACGCAGGAAAGTTCGTCAACCGAAGCCGTTTTTATGTTTTCTGTGGTTTCAAAGGCGTCCAAAAGTGCCCGTTTTTTCACCTCGCCTAAGCCGGCAATGGCATCAAGTTCGCTATGCACCTGTGCCTTTGTGCGAACAGCCCTATGAAATGTAATGGCAAAACGGTGAGCCTCATCTCTTATTCTTTGCAAAAGCCGTAGTTCAGCACTGCCGGGTTTTAGCAAAATTGGCGTTGTGCTGGAGGGCTTAAACACCTCTTCGATTCTTTTCGCAAGGCTTATCATATCGATGCCTTGAATCTTCGACTCTTGAAGCACCTGATAGCAGGCGGAGAGTTGCCCCTTGCCTCCATCAATGATGAGCAGGTCGGGTTTTTCTTTAAAACTTTCGCCATCTTGATTTTTTAACCGTGCCAATCGTCGAGTTAGGGCTTCTTGAAGAGATGCAAAGTCGTTGGAGCCTTGCACGAGTTTTATTTTAAACTTGCGATAATCCTTGCTTGATTTTTCGCCGTTTATAAATACGACCATTGAACAAACTTTATTTGTCCCGCTAATATTTGATATATCGTAACACTCCATGCGGTGAGGGAAGTTGTTTAAATTTAGTTTTTCTTTCAACACCTTTAATGCCCCGAACGTGTTGTTATAACGCAATCTCTCCTTTTCAATGTGCTTTTCGAGATAGTCGCTTGCGTTGTCTTTTGCCATATCAAGGAGAGTCTTATTTATCCCATGCGGGTTTGTTATTATATTTGGTTTTTTGCCTAGGTATGAAAGCAGGGTGTCTTGGTCGGTAAGTTCATGGCTTAAAATTATGTCGTCAGGTATTAGAACATTTTGATAGTATTGGACAAGAAAGTTGAAAAGTGTCTCCTGCTCTTCAAGTTCGGCATCCAAAACCGAGTAGTTCATCACGCCTAAAATTTTACCGCCCCGCACCACCATACTTGTTATCACACCGGATAGGCCATTGGTTTGATAAGCAAAAACGTCCTTGTTGACATTTTTGGGGAGGTTTGCGACCACTCTTTGTTTCAGTTTTGCTATCATCTTTAGTCTGTCGCGAAAAATGAGAGCGTTTTCAAAATTTTCATTTTTTGAAGCGTTTTTCATCTTTTTTTTCAAAATTTGTTCAATTTCATCGTCATTTCCGTTTAAAAAGTTGATTACTTTGTTTATTTCTTCGCGATATGTCTCTTTGTCAACCCTTTTTGTGCAAGGGGCAGAACAAAGCCCAAGTGAGTAGTTTAAACACTCTCTTTTCGCGACAGAAGTCTCAGAAATTTTTTGTGTGCAGGTGCGAAGTTTAAACGCGGTGTTGATGGTCTTTATGATTTCACGGACATCAATGCCTGCAAAATATGGACCGAAATATTTTGCTCCGTCATTTTTTACCTTTCTTACGATTTCAAGTCGGGGGAAGGGCTCTTTCATGTCGATTTTTATATAAGGGAATTGTTTGCCGTCTTTGAGTAGAATGTTGTAAAATGGTTGATATTTTTTTATAAGGTTGTTTTCAAGGGCGAGGGCGTCCATCTCGGACACGGTAATAAAATATTCAAAGTCATCAATAGAATCCACCATAGCTTGAACCTTACTTGGTTTGGGCGATGCTTGAAAGTATTGGCTAACCCTATTTTTTAAAACTTTTGCTTTGCCGACATAAATGACGGTGCCATTTTCGTCTTTCATAATATAGACACCGCTTTTTCTCGGGAGAAGTTTAAGTTTGTCCTTGATTTTCGAATTCATAAATATTATTATACACATTTTTAACAAAGTTTTCAAACAAAATTTTGAAGAATTGTCAACTGTTTTTTAATAATTTTTCAAAAAAAAATAAATTTTATTTAAATAAAGATAGTCGAAGAAAGAAAATTTGAATAAAAACAACACATTCTCTCCCCGGGGAGAGAAACGCCAAAATTTATTGTTTGGCAAAAGCATATACAGTTGTATATTAAAAAACTTAATCAAAAGTAAATTTTTGTTATTCAATGACACCCCAATCTAAAAGTAACAATTCTTTTCGCTTTTCTTTTGGCGATAGCCACTTTTTGCTACCATCTCGACTAGTCAAAACAGCAGTAGGTATATTATTAGACCTTTCAAGATATGCCTTCATCTGCTTTTGTAAATCCTCAAACGAATAAAACTTTAACCAACGATAAAATCTCTCATTATCGTTACGGTGAGACCTCTCTACCTTTCCATTATGACGAGGCGTCCGAGGTTTAATAGTTTTATGTTCTATCTTATTCAGCCGACAAAAAATATCCAACAAATGCTCTTGGTCGCTTCTTGTCTGACGAATATATGTAAATTCGGCGCCATTGTCTGTTTGAATTATTGTAGGCTTATAACCAAAGAAAATAATCGCTCGTTTTACAAAATCAACTGTATTTTGAGCATTTACCTCTTGATATGGATAAATAAACCGTTCCCGGCTTGCCTCGTCAATCACGGTATATTGATAAAACCTTTTCTCGTCAGAAAAAGGACCAACATAACAAGCACGAGGCACATATTTTACATCAAGTTGCCACTTTTCACCTAAATGAGTTGGAGTGTCATAAGGCTTAGGCTTATACTTGGCTTTTTTCTTAACCTCTTCATACCAACCATGTTTTCTCAAAAATCTATATAGGCTAACAGGATTTCGAGAATAAGCATAATTCAACCTTAATTTACCATATAATTCATTCAATCCTATATGTGGATTACGCTTTATTAAATTCTTAATATTTGCAATTTCTTCATCCGTATGCCTATTCGGATGAAGCATATTTTTTCTAGAAAACTTGTTTGCCAAACTTTCCAATGTCCCATTATACAGTCGTCTCCATCGATAGATAGACTGAATAGTGCAGTGATATCGATGTGCTACATATTCTATACTTGAACTTTTACTTGCATTAATCGCATTTAACTTTTCTTTCGCAGTATATGCTGCTTTATACATTTTTCTTACATTTGTCATAAAAAACACCTCCTTGCTATAATTTTAGACAAAAAATGTTATAATTCAATAAAATTAGTTGATTTTACTATCTCTCCATGATAAAATCATTGTGATATAATTACATAGAGGAGGATAAAAAAAATGAAAACCAATTGCAAATTTTGTGGAGAACTAACCAACTATGAACTGTGCAGGGATTGTTATAACTTAGCCAAAGAAGAAATAATAATTAAAAATGAAAAAGGCGTTTGGGTAAAAAATATTAGAAAAGGCAATGAATATAAATTCTACGATGAGAATAAAGAGTATGTATTAAAAAATGAAATCATGAATGAATTCGAAATGAGAGTTTACAACATAATTAAAAGCTCAATACCTAAAAGGTATTCCATTATTCCGCAAGTAAACTTGCAAAGCATTATTTCAACAAACAGCAATAAAAGGAATGACGAATTATATAGAAATGTAGACTTTGCACTATTTTACTCTAAAAAATTTATACCTTTTCTCATTATTGAATTAAATGGTCAACAGCACTATACCAATGCTTACAACATCGAAAGAGATAAAAGCGTTAAGCAAATTTTAGACAAAGTTAAATTACCGCTTTTAACTATAGATGTCAAAGATATAAAGGTAATAAACGATTCATCTATAAGAAAACTTATCAAAAAAGTAATCACCTATGTCAACCCATCTTTTTTTAAAAGACTTTTTGCAAAAAAATATAACAAATTAGACTTAAACTGGACCAAGGATTACATAGTAAATTTAAAAACTAAAAATTAAAAAAATCCAGGCAAAACACCTAGATTTTTTATATAAGTTTAATTACACAACTCTCGCATGACAAGTTTTCGCTTTAACATCGCTATTTCCTTTTCATAAGTTTCATTCTTCATTTTTTCAATTACAAGTGAAACATTATCATCTCTCAGATACTGCAAAAGTCGCCTTTTCAATAACAAATTCTCTTCTTCTAGTTGTTTTATCCTTTTATTCTGTTCTAAAATAATCTTATCCATTTTATTTGCTCCTTTTAATTTTTTTTACATAATTTTGCAACTCCCAAACAATGTTCAGAAGTTGATTTTTGCTTTTTCCCTCAAAATATGAATAATCATATACCTTAGCAGGGTCATAAGCCTCCGGGATTTCTTCCTCATTTATCTCTGCCTTTTGGTCCTCACTGTCATTGTTCAATGATTTTATAAATTTTCTAATTTCTTTAACAGTCATTGAAAATTTTATTTCACCACTTTTCAAATATTTCATTATTTCTTCATCTGAAAGCACTAACAGTTCAAACAATTTCGAAGGCGAAAATCCATAAAGCTCACTTATTATAAAACATTTTGCATCCTCATCAGATGAAGTTAGATAACAAAACCTTTTAAAACATTGAATATATCGACTGACCGCCTGCCGATTAAAGCCAAATTTCATAAACAGTTTTTTCTCATTATAATACTCATTATCTTTTGCCTTAAAATAATTATTTTCAAAATATTCATGTAAACGACTCATGCAAAAACAAAGTTCCGCAAAATTATTTTGTTGCTTATCGTAGCATTTTTTTAATATTTTTATCAATTTATTCAAGTTTTCATCTTCAAAATCGATATTATCTTTTAAAAAGTTTTCCATGTTTCCTCCCTTGTTTAATTTTAAATTCCGGTGTCTGTCTATAAAGCATCGCATATTCAAAGGCTTGGTGATTCGCCATTGCCTTTTTCATTGCTTTCTTGTCACCAGACTGACAAGCCACTCTTAATCCATGCTCAGTCTTATGATAACAATCTTGTATATCTGCAGGCGAGCAATCCCTTGCAATTTTCTTTGCTAAATGTGTAAATCTCATTTTTTCTCCTTTTTTAAAAATTTTTCTTGACTTTTAGTCATAAGTTGTATATAATAATATTGAACAACGAAAAACACTTTTCAGTGTCTGTCGGACCTTGTGCCGACCTTCAAAGTTCGGTTAAAGAAGGCTTTACAGCCTTCTTTTTTTGTCTTTTTTTATGACACCAGTATGCAACAACACTTTATGAGTATCATGACTACTCAACTTAAATGAAACTTTTTCGCCAAAAACCTCTTTGTCATTTAAGGTTAAAAGCCGTTTATTATCCACTCTTTGAAAATATGTTTTTTTATCAACACCACTTCGTTTACACAACGGATACTTTTTGCTGTCAAGTTCAAAAAGACGAGCATTATTCTTTGGATTATCGTTAAAACCTCGAATTTTTGAAACAACAACATTTCTGCCATTATCTTTAACAACTGCATACTGTCTCTTTGCTTTTATATCAGTTTTGTCGATTTTTTGACTATTCGCCCAATACACATTACCAATTCTTTTTGTCATACAAATCTCTCAATCTTTAAAATGATATCCGTTATTTTCAAGCATCGATTTTTTCTTTTTCTAAATTTTTTAAAAAACATAAATACTCCTTTTAAGCCATTAAAATGGCATTTCAAAACTTTCATCTAGAGGTATTAAACCTTTAGAAATATCATTTTTTATATCATTATCAATCCAACACTGTAAAACATTATGTTCCTTATCATAATTTTTAAATTCTGCATGCTGAAATATTAAATCATTAGCATATAAACTATTTATATCTTCCGGTGCATCAAAATCCGCACCAACAAGCCGAGTGACGATATTTGGAACTTTCAAATTTGAAGAATAATAAAACCTTTTTTTAAAAATTTCCGTGCTTCCGAGGGCCTTTTCTATATATTTTTTTACATAAGAATTACACCTCTCACGATT
>CANRMV010000031.1 GCA_947631875.1 uncultured Clostridia bacterium | reverse complement strand
CGCTTGCCAAATTTGTTGACAACCGTTGCTCACACTTTGAATGGAAAAACGGAGTTTGCGATTGAGGGCAGCATATACAGTGCGTGCAGTGCAATAAATTTTTTGCAAGACAACTTTTCGTTTTTCACTGATGTGAAAAAAACTGCAAAAATGGCATTGAGTTTGCCTTCAAATGAAAATGTTTATTTGGTGCCCGCGTTCACCGGACTTGGTGCCCCATATTGGAAAGACGAAGCGCGAGGAATGATTGTTGGCATAACTTTTGACACCAAAAAAGAGCATATCGTTCGTGCATGTTTGGAAAGCATGGTTTACAACACAAAGGACATTTTGGATGAAATAAAGCGCGCTGGGCTTGTGCCAAAATTTTTGAGTGTGGATGGCGGAGGAAGTCAAAATGAATTTGTCCTGCAATTTTTGGCAGATATCTTAAATCAAGAAATTGTAAAGAGTGCCTTTTCGGATGCCACAATAATGGGTGCAATTTATGTTGCTTTGATTTCAATGCAAGAGGCAACAAAAGAACAGATTAAACAGTTGTCACTAGGGAAAAATAAATATAATCCAAAAATGTCAGAAACTGAAAGAAGAAAAAATTTGAATGGCTGGAAAAAAGCCTTAAACAAAATTTAGGAGGAAAAAATGAAAGAAGAAAAAAGGGAAACAACAAAAAAGGCAGCGACTGCAAAATCTGCGGAAACAAAAGCAACCGCAAAGACAGCACAAAAAAATGTGAAAAATTCAAAAACAACAAAAAAAGCAGAAAAAAAGCCTCAAAAACAAGAAAAAAGTGCAAAAAAAGTGCAAAAAGCAACAAAAGCAGAAAATAAAAAAAATGTGCCACAAAAAATTGTTGGCTTTAATGGTTTGGCTTTGAACACATATATTTATGATGATGTTGCATCGCCAAAAGCGGTTGTTGTGATTGTTCATGGCATGATGGAACACGCACTGAGATACAAAAACTTTGCCGAGTTTTTAAACAAAAATGGTTACATTGTCATTGCCAACGACCTTAGAGGTCATGGTTTAACAGCGGAAAGCAAAGAAAGGCTTGGCTTTGGAGAAGAAGACATTTTCACCGAAACTTTAAAAGACGAACTTAATGTTATTAACTATGCCAGCGAAACATACAACTTGCCAATCTATGTTTTTGGCCATTCTTATGGCTCAATGATAAGCCAAGTTTTAATTCAACTTACAAACAACGTTGAAAAATGCGTGCTTTGTGGAACAACAAATGGAAACGCTGCAAACATGAGGCTTGGCAGCATGCTCGCCCACATCCTCACACCTTTTAGAGACCCAGAAGGGCCAGGTGGAATGATCGAAAAAATTGTTATCAAATCTTTTGAGAAAGGATTTGACAGAGGAAATTGGCTCACACGCGATGAGGCAGTTTTTGACGCCTACAACCAAGACGAATATTGTGGCGGAAGTTTTCCTTTTGGATTTTATAGAAGTTTAATGACAAACATGGCAAAAGCGAACAAAGGGCTTGAAAAAATTGGAAACAAAAAACTGTTTTTGATTGTTGGCAGCGAGGACCCTGTTGGGCAAAAGTCTAAGCAGGTTCGCAAATTGTTCAATTTGTATTTAAACAATAATATAAATGCCAAACTTAAAGTTTATGAGGGCGCAAGACACGAACTTATAAACGAAACAAACAAAGATGAAGTTTATGCCGATGTTTTGAATTTCTTTGAAGAATAGGAGAAGTTATGATAAATACAATTTTTTTAGGAGTGTTTAGCCTTGTATTCACTGTGCTGTTTTGCTTTTTTCGAGCTCGAAAAGCAAGTGTGTTCACACTGTGTTTAAAAACAATCGCATCCATTTGCTTTGTGCTGTGCGCAATTTTTAGCATATACTCAGTTGGAATGACAAACATCAACCTTTTCATTCTTGTTGGGCTTATTTTGGGACTGATTGGCGACATTATGCTTGACCTAAAAATTGCATATAAGGAAGAAGGAAATCAATATTTTGTTGCCGGAACAACCTTCTTTGCCGTTGGACATATTTTTTACTTTGTTGCCGTTTTGCTTTACAACATACATACCCTTCCAAACAATTTGCTGTGGAACATCTTAATTTCTCTTGCTTTTGCAATTTTGTTCACCCTTGCAATTTTGTTGCTACACAAAAAATTGGGGCTTGATTTTGGAAAATATATCTATCTTTGCATGGGCTACTCTTTGATACTCTCATTTATGATGGCTTTCTCAATTTCAATAGCAATTTTTGTTCCAATGTTTTGGATTTTTGCAGCGGGCATGATTTTGTTCCTCCTTTCAGACCTTGTGCTGTCAATGCAATACTTTGGCTCATACACTCAAAAAGTTTGGATTTATGTGAATCACCTTTTATATTACGCCGCACAAGTTTTGCTTGCTGTTCAAATTTTATATCTTGCAATTTAATATATAATTTAAAATGTAAATAAATTATTAAAAATTATTAAAAAATGCAAATAAATTTAAAAAAAGAGCAAAAAAACACCAAAAAATGGTGTTTTTTTAATTTTTAATTATTTTTTTATTTATTTTTTATATATTTTTTCAAATTCAAAAACAATATTGTTAAACACATTTTCTTTTGATTGCGTTGCATCAATTACTCTGAAACGCTTTGGCTCACGCTTTGCTCTTTCCAAATATCCTTTTCTAACCTTATCGTGATATTCCTTGCCTTTCGTCTCAAAGCGGTCCAAATTTTTTAATTTTTCATCTTTGCTTTTTCTAAGCATTCCATCTTCATAACTTATATCAAGCAAAAAAGTTAAATCTGGTGTTGCGCCTTTGCCAATCGCAAAATTGGTTATGGATGCAATATCTTTCAAATTCAAACTCCCCGCATAACCTTGATAGGCAAACGAACTGTCATAAAATCTGTCCATAACCACAACTTTGCCTTCGTTTAGCGCAGGTTTTATAACACTGTCAATCAGTTTGCTTCGGCTGGCCGAAAAAAGCAAAAATTCGGTGACAGCATTCATCTCTTGCTTGTTGTCCAAAAGAAGATTTCTTATCTTTTCGCCAAGTTCTGTCCCTCCTGGCTCACGCGTGAGTATGTAATCTATTTTGTTTTGTTTTAAATATTCTTCAAAGAGTTTTATTTGCGTGCTTTTGCCACACGCTTCGCCACCCTCAAAAGAAACAAGCATTCCTCTTTTCATTTTCCCTCCCATTTAGTTTTTGCCAAAAAGAGAAAACTCTTAATGGCAATCACAATGGTCTGTGCAACAATGGTCTTCACATTCGCACATTTCTTCGTCTGTTATAACATATTTTTCCAGGCTCAAAGTTTTGTAATAATTTTCTGGCATAAATTCGGTTGTGAAATATCCATAAGGTGCTGTTAAAACTTCTGGTATTCTGTTCACAATTGTGGCACAAGTGAGTTCCACTGTGGCTGGCCTTTCAATAACAACTCTTGTGTTTGGCTCGCCTTCTATTGTCCAATCGTTGCAGTCAAATTCTGTGCTGTCATAAACCTTTCCGATGCACTCGGTTTCAAGCACAACTCCTTCTTTGGTTGTGGTTGTGACAACTGCGCTCATTCCTGTGCAAGCGCCTTTTGGAATTGTCATGCCAAGCGTTGAACTTTTGATTGCTTTTTTTGCAATTTGTGGCACACAAGTTTGCGTTTGGCTTTTAACTGTTAGTCCAAGTTTGCTGCAAAGCCAACCATTTACATTCCACATATAACTTGGTGCAAACTTTCCACTGTTTATTATCTTTTTTCTTTCAGCATCGGTCATTCTGTCAAGAGAAGCAACCTCTTTATCAAACTGTTCTGGCGTAAGTCCTGCCCCATGCGCCCTTGCAAGCGCAATGCCATAGTCCTCAACATTATAACTTGACTTGCCTTTGATTTTTGTGATTTTTTGTGTTGCGCCAGCAAGCACGCTGATAAGATTTCCCCAGAACACATCTTGATAGCCGCTTCCACAAATTGTGCAACCGTTTTGTATTGCAAGTTCGTTTATTTGTTTGTAAAGTTTTGGATTGCTGTTTTGTGGGAAAAAGGCTTCTTCACAAGTTGAAATTGCATTCACGCCACATCTGGCACAAATGAGAAATGCCTCTTGTATGTCAGCAAGCAAACTCATTGTTTCAACAATAACAATGTCAACCTCATTTTCCTGCAAAAATTTCTCAAAATTTTTTGCATCCTGAACTTTGACTTTATACTTTTTTCCATCACCAATAATTTCGCCAATATCCTTGCCAAAAAGGCTTTTATCAATGTCAAACGCACCAACAACTTTTGCACCTTTTTCAAACACATAGCGCATTGTGTATTTGCTCATTTTTCCAGCCCCATATTGGACAACATTTATTTTTCTTTTCATATTAAACCTCCTTTCTTATTCTATAATATTTGCCAAAAAACTCAAAATAAAAACTCAAATTTGCAAAAAAAAGAAGAGCTTTTTGCCCTTCTTTTATTGCTTGCTTAGATACCTGTTTTTCTTGTCGCGATTTCTTCTAACAAAGTAAATTACAACAACTGTTAGGATAAGCACAATAGGAATTATCACAAGCAGCCATATCCACCAATATGAAACAGGTGCTGGCTTCCAAACAGCGTAAAGCACAAGTCGTCTTTCGCCATTTTCGCTAAGCGTAAACAATTCAATAAAGTTGTCGTCAATCGTCACATTTTCAAGATTGAAGAAAGCAACTCCGCCATTGGCTGCAAATGACCAACCAAGAAATGTTCCGCTGCTTTGGAAGGTGTTAGGCCCAAGTGGAACGGATTGCCCATACTCTGCTTCGATTGTAACAACACCTCCGCGTCCGCCATTTGCATTGAGCACAATCACAACAACCGTTTTCTTTCCAACAGCCTTCAAAGTGAAGTTTGTGTCAACTCGAACATCATATGGATACTCTCTGCCTGCCGAACCTGAAAGTTGTGTGTCATTCAAATACCAACTTTCAAGCGAGTGCCCGATTGCTGTTGTTGCTTGAAGCCTGATTGTTTCGCTGAATTTAACGCTGTATAGATAATAATTGTCGCCCGTTTCCAAAAGCATCAAAGAGGAATTTTCAACATCGGTTGGAAGAACTGTAACATCTGTAATGCCCGAATTTCTGTCATAGACTGCTCTAAACTGAACTGTCTTTAAGTTGTAATACAATTCAACAACTGTGAACTCTGAGCCTGCAACGATTGTGTAACTGTCACTTCCTGCATGATTAAATTCATAACCTGTTTGAGCCTTTTGAAGTTCTGTTATATCAATCTCGATGTTTGTTGGTCCTGACAAAGTTTCGCGAAGCCTCTCAACATATTTTCCGTCAAGTTGCTGGTCATAGTGAACAACATAATATGTGTTTACCCCTTCTTTCAATTCAAATGTGAACACTTTGCTTTCTGTGATTTTGAAGATGTATGGATTTGCATCGCTTTGGAGTGTTCCATCAATATACCAGCCTGCAAAATCATAACCTTGCAACAATTCGGCAGAAACCTCAACCTCATCGCCATATAAATATGAACCATTTCCGCTTACACTAATCACAAACCCTTCATATTCTGACAAAGTTTCAATTTCAACTGTTAAAACTTTTAATCTAAGATAAATTTGAACGATAGTTGTGCCATCAGCATGAATAACAGGCACACTTGAAATGTCATGCAATTCTTCGCCAATTTTAAGCAAGAATTTGAAGTCAAAGTCATCAAGATTATAGCCAAGCAACAAGTTTTCCACTTCTTGTTCTGAGAATTGGCCTTTCAAATTGCCCTTGATATTTGCAATCATTTCAACAACATCTTCTCTTGTGAAATAGTGATTTGTTTCGCCTTCCAACTGAACATCTTCTCCAATTTGTTGATATACAAATTGTCCGTCATCAGTAAGTTCAAGCATTTGTCCAAAGTATTCAACCAAATACTTTGTGTCTGCTTTTGCCACGATTTCGGCTGTGATAATAAGTTCTTCGCTTGGCATATTTGTTTCAAAAGAAAGTTCTTCAACTTTAATTTCTGCGTCATTTAAGGTGTATGTCCAGCCAGCAAATTCATAGCCAATTTCAAGTTCCAAAGATATTGTTATGCGTTTGCCAAATTTAATTCTCCAATGATTATCTGCCGTTTGTGTGGCATTCGTGCCATCGCAAACAACTTTTATGGATTGTTCAACAACCCCTTCATAAGCACCGTCAACTCTTACAAACAAATCAATGTAATCTCTGTTATAGTAGATTGTAACAACTGTGTTTCCATCTCCGCTAACTCTCTGTTCCTCGTTTCTGCTTGAAACACTTTGCAGAACATATCCCTCAGGAATATCAACTTCATTAAGTCCAATGTCGTCATCGGTGATAACCTTGCCTGTTTGTTTGTATTTCTCAACATCAGCAACGCTTTCAAGTGTTTCATATGTTCCGTCAAACTTGTCTGTTTCAAACACTCTATGAACAACAAACTTTGTTTCTTCTGCTTTTGCATTTACTTTAATTGAAACTGAAACGGATGTCATTGTGAAGAATACAACATATTTTTCATAGCCTGTTTCATCATCGGTTGAAGTTATCACATGAATATCACTCAAATCTGGCTTTGTGAATATGCCGTCTTCTGCAAAGGTGAATATGAAGCCAAAGTCTCCTTCCTCAAAACTTACAGTTGAATTGAGTGAGTAGCCTTCGTATAGAACAAAGGTCAGTTCAACCAAAGCACCATATGAATATGCCCTTGAAGTTGAGTTGCTGTAAAAGGCCTCTGTCATTGTTGACTCAATAACAACTTCCACATCAAGCGCTATGCGTCTGATCTCAACTCTAATTGTTGTGCTGCCATCTCCATGAATTGTTGTTCCATCGTCAAGAATGATATATGGCTCTTCAAGCCCTTCCATGCTGTCAAGTGTTTCATCAATAACTGTTTGCACCATTTCTCTTGTGATTTCACTGTCAGTTTCGCCCGTGCCTGTTCCTCGAATTGGCTCTGCAAACTCATGTGTGTTTGGATCTTCAATGTAAATCTCAACGGTGTAAGTCATCTTTGGATTTGGATCTGCTTCGGCGTCAATGGTGAGATTGTAAGCAACCATTGTGAAACTGTTATCCACAAACTCAATATCAGCCACAAAAACAAATCTTTCATTGATGTAGCCCGCTTTTGCTTTGAGAGAAAGTGTCACTTTGTCGCCATATTTAACAATGTAAATTGCTTGTTCTGTGTTGCTTTCTTCTTCAAGGAATATTGCATCATGTTCTGCCGTTAAGGTCACATTTTCTATATGTTCAGAAATGTTTATCGTAACACTGAATGTTTGTCGTTTCATATACACGCGGATTGATTGTCCAACTCCCAAACTTTCAATCACTTCAAGATTGTCCTCGTCAAGCACAAATCCTTCAAAATTTATGTAGTCAGCATAAATTTCGTTTTGCATTAAAAGATTGTAAATGTCGCGGCTATCAACACGCCATCCTGTCCAATAAGTTACTTCTTTGTCAACGATAATGTAGTTTTCTTCATCTTCCAAATCTTCGTCATATGTGTCGTCAAGTTTCTGCTTCAATATTGTAACATTAATCTTAACTCTTCCATTTGCCCATAGGATGTAAAGATCAACATTTGCGCCCTGCTCAGTTGTGAGATTTGAAACTGTTGCGGCATAGTTATATTCGCATCTAATTTCAATCTTATCTTCGCCATTCATGTAATACCAGCCCGCAAATTCATATCCTTCATTTTCTGGCCATTCAAGGTTACTGAATGCTGGAAGAGTTGATGTTTCGCCATAAACCACATTTTCAATTATTGCAACATGCTCTTCGTCATCTTCGCTGTAATGCAAAGTGATTGTGTATGTGATAGGTTTCCAAATTGCATAAACGGTGATTGTTTCGCCATCAACGGATGTTAAGTTCCACGCATAATCAAAACCATTCATCTTGTATATTCCAGGTCCAAATTCCTTCATTTGTTCAATGGTTTCAACTTCAATAATTTCGCCTTGTTCAGTGAGTGCCCAACCCATAAAGATGTAACCTTCTCTTGTGATTTCAGGTGTTGTGCTTAAAACTCTAAGTTGTTCTGGCCTGTCAAAGTGGAGGCCTTCGCTGTTTTCAAGTGTTCCTTCACCGTTGTTTGGATCATATGCAACCGAGTAAACAATCGTTCTCCAAATGCCATAAAGGTGTATGCCATCTTCATAGCCCGCAAACTTTCCGCCTTCTTGCCATTCTTTTGCATCAAACACTTCGTCAAGTTCGGCATCAATTTCCGTTGCAGCAGAGTTTCCAACCGCCCATCCAAGAAGCACATATCCTTCTTCTGCAAAGGTGTTTGCAACTTCACTGTCTAATGCAACTTGGCTGTTAAACTCAACATCAACAGAAATTTCATTTTCTTCATGACCTTGCAAATTTCTGTGATATATAAGTTGATATGTCTTAGGAGAAACGTCAACAGTTATCTTTATATCATAAGCAAACATTGTGAATATTGTGCTTCCTTCAAAGTCTTCATCCTGAGGATCTTCTGGATTTGGCTCTCTTGGCTCTGCGCTGTAAACAAAGCCATTTTCATCAAGAAGGTTGTATTCCAAATAAACATCTTGTCCGTTGTTATCTATGCCAGTGATAATTATCTTGTTGAAAGTATAGCCTTTTGCAGGCAAAATTTTGATTGTCATTTCTGACAAATATGAAACTTCAACAGTTGTGTTGTTTTCCATATCTTCGCTGACAGGGTCATCTTGTCCAATTTCGGTGTGTGTAAGTGTTGCACTTGCAACGCCTTCGCCGTTTGAATTTGTGCCTTTAAGCATATATCCAAATTCAACATCGAATTGCTTTAAGGTGTATTTTGCATAAATCTTTGTGCTGCCATCGCCTTTGATGACAAAGTCGGTGCTTCTTTCATCAAACTCAACAAAATTATATCCAACAGCGTTTTCGCCAATTTGCTCTTCAAACAAAGCAAAAATGTCATCTTCTATAATTGGCATGCCGGTTGTTCCTTCGCAAAGGACTTCCAATTCTTGAATTTCCGCAATTCTTTCAATCACGAACACAATGGTGTAATGTGTGTCTTTTCTTGGAGTCCAAATTGCAGTTGCAGTTAAATTTTCGGCATAATTATAAGTGAACTCTTCACCGTCTGCAAATGTTGTGCTTCCGTCTTCTTTTTCAATCTTGCTTCCGTCACCTTTTGTGATTTCCCATCGAGCAAATTCATAGCCTTCGTTTACAAACTCTTCAAGTTCGCTTAGCAGAGTTAAGTTTGCTGTTTGTTCATATTTGAATTTTTGTGAGCCAAGAATTTTCTCTGTTTCACCATCACTTGCCTTGTAAGACATTGTGTAAGTTTCGCGTTGACGGTGATCAACAAGTCTTCGGTTGGCATTGTGAGAGTGTCGCCACTTGTTTCTCTGCCAACAATGATAAGTTGTGAAACATAGCCTGTTTTATCTGGGCTGGTTATTCTTATGGTTATGCCATGTTTAACACTAAGCGTATAAATCACACCTTCTTCGTCAAGGCGCTCAACAATTTCAATTCCAAAGTTCGCTTTTGCAAGGTTTTCAAAGTCCAAACTATCAATTCCTTCGCCAATTTCCACTGTAAGGTTAAAGAAGTTTCTTGTGTAATTCAACACAAGTCTAACTGCTGTGTTTGCACTAACCGTTGCCGAAAGATTGCTGCTTTCTGCATCAAAAGTGAAGTTTTCAAAGTTATCTGGGTCTGTTGAAACTGTTTCGCCTATTTGAACTCCGGTTATGTGCTGTGTCAGTTCTAGATTTTCAACAAAATCGCCTTTTTCATCTTCAAATTGGTAAACAATATAATATTCACCCAAATTTTCTGCTTCCCAAACAGCCCAAAGTTCAAAGTCGCCAAGTATTGTGTAAGAAGCAAATTCAATTTCATCTTTGTTGTTGAAATCGAAACTCAAAGTTCTGCCTTCATCTGCAAGTTCTTTTGTTGCTGCCCAACCTTTGAATATGTAGTTTGCTCTTTCAAAATCAAGTGCAGGATGGGTGTTGTTGTAGATTGAATATGCTTCGCCATAAGTAACTTGGACTGCAACAGGCTCTTCCTCTTCGTATGAAGCGTTTCTGTAATACAAGATTTCATAATTATTTGCCCTGATTTCTGGAACAATATACAAATCAAAAGCAGGCATTGTGTAAATTGTTTCAAATGTGTCAGTGATTTCGAAAGCAAACACTAAAATGTCATTA
>CANRMV010000030.1 GCA_947631875.1 uncultured Clostridia bacterium | reverse complement strand
GACAGAATTTTGCTTATCATTGACATATTTGCAATGAATGCAAAGTCCAGCGAAGGAAAAATTGAGGTTAAACTTGCACAAAACAAATATCTTTTAACCCGACTTTCTTCTTTGAAAGGCAGTGCGGGCAGATTTGGTGGCAAGGGTGCTGGCATGCGTGGGCCAGGTGAAACTAAATTAGAATTAGACCGCCGAAAACTTGAAAAAGAAATTGTTTCACTTCAGGCGGAAATTGAAAAGATAAAAAACAGCCGCAATCAGAACAAACTTTTGCGCCAAAAATGTGGAATTAAAAGTGTGGTTTTGGGCGGATATACAAATGCTGGCAAAAGTTCGATTTTTAATATGCTAACAAAAGAAAACATCTATGCCGATGACAAACTTTTTGCAACGCTGGACACCACAAGCAGAAGGATGTATTTGGAGGGTGGTGAGTTTTGCCTTTTAACTGACACGGTTGGATTTATCAGCAAACTGCCACACGAACTTGTTGAAAGTTTTTCTTCCACTTTGGAAGAGGTGAAGAATGCAGATTTGATTTTGCATGTTGTTGATGTTTCTGATGCCTTTTATAAAAAGAATATCAAAATCACAAATGACATTTTGGATGACCTTGGGGCAACAAAAAATCGCCTTGTTATTTTGAACAAAAGCGACCTTTTAAATAAGCCTGTTGCAATAAGAAAAAACGAATTACTTTTCAACACAAAAGACAAAGAAAATGCGGAAAAGTTGAAAAAAGTGATAAAAAATGCTTTAAATCAATAAAAAAAACTGCTTTTTTTGCAGTTTTTTTAATTTTTTGTTTTTGGATTTGTTTTGCCAAACAATTTGTCATATGTTGCTTTGTCTTTTTCTGTGTAAGCAACTTTAAGTTCATCTCCCCAATCTCTCTTATGCATGCCAAACACCAAATTTTTTGATGCAAAGATATGATCGTCATACAAGGTTATTGCTATTGGTTTTCCTTCTTGTAGTAAATCAATAATTCCGCTTTTTGAATTTTCTTTTAGGTTGCTATTAAAGGAAGTGACAAAATTCCAGAGTTTTTGAAGTTTGTCGCGTTTTGCATCATATTCTTTGTCGATTGCTTCCAATTTTTCAAACTCTTCCGCCAAAGAACCATGAAAGGATTCGCAGAATTGTATTTTCTTTTCAACCCTTTCATTTTGCACGCCGCAAAGATTGTTGTAAATTTCAAACTGCTTTTTTGTGTCTAAAAGATACTCAAACATATTTGGGATTCCGTGTGGAAGATAGTAGAGTGTTGGTGCATTAAATTTTCCAAAATAACCGTAAACTTGTCTGTATGCTTGATAATAAGACAAAAGTATTATTTCATTTGGGATTTCTTTTAAAAGTTCTTTCATTCTTTTTTCCTTTTATGCAGTGATTATAACATTGTTGCATTTTGTTGTCAATGGTTGTTTTTTAACAAAGAAAAAATTGCCGATTCTTGCAGTTTTTTCTTTACGCCTCGTTCAATTTTTTTAAAAGAAACTCCACATCAACACCATGCACAGCACTTGCTTCTTTAACGGTTTCCATTTGGCTGACAGGGCAGGCAACGCAATGCATTCCAAATCCCAAGAAAACTTCTTCCAAATTTGGATTGCTTTTTAATACTTCACCTATTGTCATATCTTTTGTATATGGTTTTTTGACTAATTTTGTTTTTTTCATTTTTCACCTCGCAAGGCATATTTTAGCACTTTGGCAGGGGTTTGTCAACTGCCAAGAATGTTTGTCATAAATTTTATGCTGCAATCATATCACAATAATAGGCGGAGGACTGATGGATAACATTTCAAAAATTGTCTTGGACAAGAGTGCTGGCAAATGCGTGGGGTATGTGCTGGATGTTGCGCTTGATTTTTCATCTATGAAAAAAGTTGGATATTATGTGGTTGACGAAGAGAGTGAAAGCGAGTTTTTTGTTAAAAGTGAAGATGTGCTTATGTGCAACCGCGAATATATTGTGATTGCAGACAGCAGCGTTTTGCAATTCACCGCCCAGAGGACAAGCAGTTTGCTGGGAAAAAAGGTTTTGGATGAAAATTGCAATAACTATGGCCGGGTTTTGAAACTTGAATTTCAAAAAGAAAAAATGACAAAGATTATAACCGACAAATGCGAAGTTTTGGCAAAGTTTGTGAGCGATGTTGGAGAAGATGTTGTTTTTATCCAAATGAAGAAAAAGAAAAAAGTTTTGCAAAGGGCATTTCCAAGAACGCTTTCCGATGAGGTGGTGTCCATTCAATCGGCGCAGACAAACGCTGTGACGAGTCCAGAGAAAATAAATTTGTCGGCTAACTTTTATATAGGAAAAATTTGTTGTGAGGACATTTTTGGCTATAACAACGAAAAGATTGTTTTGAAAAATGAGGTTATAACAAAGGCTGTTGTTGAGAAAGCGAAAAGGCACAATAAGTTGAACCAGTTGTTCTTTGCAATAAAAAGATAATATCGAAAACTGTTAAAAAATAGCGAAAAATTGCAAAAAAATGTGTTTTTTATTACTTTTTTTGCATTTTTTTATTATTTTTTTAACTTTTTTTGAAAAAATTATGAAAAATAAATCAAAAAATATTTTCTCTCTTTGTTTTTGTGAGTTTTAGCCATTTTGAATAAATCTGCAAAATATATAATATTAAAATATTTATTTTGGTTTTTTGCCGAATTTATTTGTATTTTTGCTGCGGTTTGTAGTATCATAATCACGAGAGGTTGTTATGGTTAGAGTTATTCCCCGAAAAACCAAAGTTAGATCAGAGTTTGTTAGAGGCGTCACAGGACTTGACCTTATCTTAGGTTTCATTTTCGCTGCGATTGCCATTCTTTTGTTTTTGGCAAATTTTGAACTACATATTTGGATTGGCATTGCGTGGTGCATTATTGCAGTTTCAATGTTTTTAAAACTTGCAGACGATGTGAGGTTTTACAACACGCTTATTTTCCTTTTGAGATATTCCGCTCAAAAGAAAAAGTTTGTTAAGGGCAAGGGAGATGACGAAAACTCAAAATCTGTAATAAAAGAGATGATTCCTTTTGAAGGGGTTTATCAAGACCGCTTTATAAACTTTGGAATTTACTATGCACAAGTTATTGAAATTCAACCAATGTTTTTCACTCTTTTAACGGAATACTATCAAGACAACGTTATTGAAAGTTTTGCCAATGCTTTGAGAAGATTGAACATTGACCAAACTTGTTCAATTATCAAAATTTCAAAACCAATGATTTTGGACAGATACATACACAACGAGAACGCAAAATATGACGTGCTTTATGACTTGCAATATGACGGACAAATCACACAAGAAGAAATTGATGCGCGTTCTCCAATTTTTGAAGAGAGGGTTTCTTTGTATGAGTTCATGAACAGGCAAACAAAAGTTTTTAAAGATCACTTTTATGTTGTTGTTTATGACAAAGATATGGAAATTTTGGAAAACACCACGCGCGGCATGATTTCCGCAATGGCATCTTCACTTAACCCAATCAATGCACAACTTGTTACAGGCAATGATCTTATGGTTTTCCTTAAATCAACACTTGGAAAAGATTTTGATGAAAGAGATTTGGATGTTTTGCCAATAACTGAACATCTTGATTGGGCTTTGCCAGACAAAATCCGCTTTAATATTGGGCGTTTCTTTGTTGACGACACATGCTATCGTTGTTTCAATTTGGTGGACTATCCTTTGCAAGTTGGAAATGCATGGGGTGCACAGTTTTTCCTTTTGGACAGAACAAGGGTGCATATGAAATTTAATCCAATTCCTAAATTGGACTCCGAGAAGCAAATTGATAAGGCTATCATGGAGATGGAGACAAAACTTTATAAAGCGGGAAGAAGTTCAACTCAGATTGAACTCCAAACACACGTTGACACACTTAAAGAACTTTTGGCAGACTTGAAAAACAACAACCAACAACTTTATAACGTTAACACTTTTCTTGTTGCCGAAGATGCCGCTAAGAAAGATGTGCGTGCCATGTTGAAGCAGCAAGGGTTTAAATTTTCCGAACTTTTTTCAAGACAAATTGATGGATTTATTTCTTCAAACATTTCAAAAAGAGATACCGTGAAGAATAGTTTGCGAGGCATTCCAACTTCAACACTTGCGGCAACCTTCCCATTTATATCCAATGCTCTGCAAGACCCAAACGGAATTTACATCGGCGACAACGAATATCCTGTGTTTGTTGACTTCTTTAAGCGTGACCGCGAAAGAGTTAACTCCAACATGATGGTTATTGGAAAATCTGGCTCTGGTAAGAGTTATGCAACAAAAACCTTGTTGACAAACTTTGCGGCCGACAACTGTAAGATTTTCATTCTTGACCCAGAAAATGAATATCAAGACCTAACAAAAAATTTGGGAGGAAAGTTTATTGATGTTGGTTCGTCAACTCACGGAATCATCAATCCTTTCCACGTTATTTCATCTTTGGAAGCATCTGAGGACGATGAGGAGGAAGAGGAAGAAGAATATGATGATTTTGGGCGTTTGATTGAAAAAGCGCCAAAAGTTGAGGTTGCAGACGACAGTTTCTCGCAGCACTTGCAGTTCTTGGAGCAGTTTTTTAGGGTTATTTTGGAAGGAATTAATGCTGATGCGTTTGAAGTTTTGAACTCGCTTATTATTGATATGTATAAAAAACATAACATTGATTATAGAACAAAATTGGCAAAGTTGAAGCCTGAGGATTATCCAACTTTTGACGACCTTTACAATCTTATTTTGGACAGAATTAAAACAGCAAAAGATGACTTCACTTTAAGAAACCTTATGACTGTTGAAACCTACATCAAAAAGTTTGCAACGGGTGGGCGAAATAGTTCGCTTTGGAACGGCCCAACCTCCATTGAAACAAACGAAAACTTTGTTACTTTCAACTTTCAATCTTTGGTTGCTGGAAACAATGCACAAGTCACAAATGCACAGATGCTTTTGGTGTTTAGGTATTTGAACAACGAAATCATCAACAACAAGGATTTCAACAGAAAATATCGCAAAAACAGAAAAATTATTATTGCGGTGGATGAGGCGCACATATTCATCAATCCAAAATATCCAATCGCTTTGGACTTTATGGCACAAATGGCAAAACGTATCAGAAAATATGGCGGTATGCAAATTGTCATCACGCAAAATATTTCTGACTTTGTTGGCTCGGAAGAAATTAAAAGGCAGTCAACTGCGGTTATTAATGCTTGTCAATATTCACTTATTTTCTCGCTTTCTCCAAGTGATATCAATGACCTTGTTCAACTTTATGAAAAGTCGGGAGGTATCAACGAGGAAGAGCAGAACTCAATCGTTACTGCTGGCGTTGGTCAAGGGTTCTTAATCACAGGACCAACTTCAAGAACAACGGTGCAAATCACCGCACTCGATTATGTGAAACAATTATTTAACTAAGGAGAAATATGGCAAAAGTTGTAAGGAACACACTTATAGCACTTGTTGGCGTATTTGCAATGTTGTTTGCAGGTTTCTTTATTGCTGGCTGCGGTGTGGATTACAGCAAAATTTATCTAACTAATGATTGCCCAGAAGGTTTGAATCTTATTGTGGGGGATGATGATAAAGGCACAGATTATGTGGAATTCACCATAAATGGCTACCAAAAAGGTTTCAGCAATCAAGTTCAAATTCAAGAGCGCGGACAACAAAATGTGTTTAGGGCAACTTATCAAATTCTTTCTGAGACAAAAATTCGTGTCACAGTGACTGCTGTAAGCGGCGGAACTTCTCAACTTGTTTTAAGGACTTTGGAAGGCGCAAAAGAAAGCGTTGTAAATGTTAATGTTAAACAATATTCAACAGCCATGACTTTTGGCGGGGGAACGCTTTATGTTTCTGGTGGACAAGAAGGCAAAGGGGGAACTCCTTTTGTGCCAGATGCAAGCATTTTCAATTTTGACAGTAACACAACAGAAAAAGACACATTGTTTTATTTGGTTGAAAAGAGAAATATGCTTGATAGCATTGATGATTTGCGCTATGTGAAAAATTTTAGTGTTGACGAAGAAAGAAAACAGGGAACTGCAACTCTCACCAACAATTTAAGCACTTCACGAAATGATGTGAATGTTAACTTAACAGCCTTTGACAAGGCAGAACTTGACGGTGAGCAAAAATTGGTGCTTTCTTTGAAGGGGGAGGAAGTTAAAAATATTTCCGTTCAAGACACTCTTTTTGTCAAACAAAGCAGGTTCACCGTTTTGGCTGCCTATGAGCCTTCCATAGACGATGGAGAGGTTATTTCCGAAATTGTTTCGGTGAACATTTTGCCAAGTTTGGATGTTAAATTTTATGGCACATATATAGACATGAAAACAAGTTCTCAAACGATTGAAACACTTGATTTTCAAGAGATAACATCAGATGAGAAAGAAATTTTGATTGTTCCAAACAATCCAAAAATGACAGACTATGTTGTGAAAGTGGAAATGGCAGGAATTTCTGCTGACACACCAATCAATATAAGCAAAATTCAAACAAGCAATTTGGTGGACTTTGACAGATTTTATCCAACGCCAGCAACCGGCGATGAGATTGACGAAGATGGAAATGTGGTTTCTTATTGGAAAATTTCGCAAAGCTCGCAAAAACAAAATGAATTGACCGTTGGGTTGAATATCTTTTATGAGGTTGCAAAACAAGTTTTTGGCGATGACAGTGTGAACACCAAACAAAATTTCAATGTTAAAATTATGATTGCGCCAGAGGAAATTCGCATCAATGGGCAAAATGACGCGGTTTTGCAAGTGTATAATGTTTATGATGACCAAATTTATCCAAATGGATATGTGTATTTTTCTATTGATGTCATTTCAAACTTTGGGTCAATGCCAAATGTTGACGGACTTTGGTTTGATTTTGACGCCAACTTGGATGCTGCGATTGGTGGCACAAGTTTAAGAAGATATAACAATCCAAACAATTTGCTTTCAAATTGGGAAGGGGAATTTAAAGTCAGAGCAATAAGCTCCACAACTGAGGGCAATTTGAATTTCACCATACATGCTGTAAGCAGTGGTGGCCAAAATGGAATTATTTATCAGCCTGATGAAGTTTCAGAGGTTGTTTCGGAAATTTCTAAAACTTTCACAGTGCAAGTTGTTTCTGGTGCAAGTGAAATTAAAATTGACGGCTATCAGGACAGAGAACTCTATGTTGATTTTGAGGAAAAGAACATTGATTTCAGTTCAATTTTGTTTGCAAACGCTGATTTTAAGGATGTTAGGGTTGAGTTTAAGAGTGGCGTAAATGTTCTAAATTTCACAACAATTAAAACCAGAAATTCCGCTGCAAAGCATGAAGAAGGACAAACGGAGTATTGGTTGAATTTGGAAATTACACCTTTGAGGCTTGGCACGGGAGTTTATGATTTTTATCTTGACAACGGAACGTCATTTAAGGGGTTGATTTTCCATTGCTCTTATTTTTTGAAAGAAGAAACCACTGCTTTTCAATTTACAAGCACGGGCAACAGTTCAGTTACAAAAGCGGAATTTTCATCAACTGACGAAAATTTGCATATTCAAAATGTGGTGGACATGGAAATATTAAATGCTTCCACAAAAGATGATGTTTCCTTTGGAAGCACAGCGTCTTTCACATTTAAAGGAAATTACACATCCATTGTTGCACCAAGTCCAACCGATGTTATAGCGGTTACAACAAACAGGTCAAACTGGACATTTGTCCTCACAACCAAATCAAATGGCTCTGCAACACTTAGATTTCAAATTGAAGGGCAAACACTTGACACGCAATATAGTTTTTCAGCAATTAGAAAAGTGATTGAATTTACTGTGAATGTAAGTTCATATTCACTCATTTCTGAGTTTTATCTTAAAAATGGGGCAAATTATGCGTTAGAGAACACAGTTTATTATGGAACGGGCGATGTCGGCATGGAAAATTCCTCTGTGACACTGACGCCTTATGCATACAACAGCCACTCTTTCAACTTTTATAGATACACTTTGGATGGGGAATCTATATCAACAGTTTTCAACTCATTTGAGGGGCAAGAAGCAGAAAGTGGATTGTTCTATTACAGTGATAAAACGGGCAATGAAAGCGTTATTAAACTTGAATATGTTAAAGAGGAATATCGTCAAGAATATTTATATTTCACCTTTACAAAAGCCGACGGCTCTTTTGAACAATTAAGTTTCCAAATGAGAATTACACAAATAAAAAATGGCAAAACTATAACCAGAGATGTTGTTTTCAATGTTACAAACGGACTTATGTTCTATTTGCCTGAAAGCGAAAACTACACCGTTAAAGAAGGGGATGAAACTGTTGAATACAGAGTTGAATTTGCAAGGCAGAGTGATTTTACAAATGAATTTGTTGCAAACTATGGCACTTTTAACCCACAAACCTTAGAGTTTAAATATTCTCCAAACTTCACTGAGGGAACACAATTCACGCCACCTCCATTTGTTATAAGTGCTTATTTGAGGCAGCCGAACTCCACAAAAAGATATGATGCAACCATCATTCCTCAGGAGTATATTAAGGTTAGGAGCATATCCCTTGCTTCCGGAATGGAAAATGTTGACTTCACAAATGAACATCTTTCTCAATCTGTGGGCGTTTTAACAACTCCAACTTATGCAACAAACAACTCCATTCGAGTGGAATTTATTCCAACTGTGAATAACGAATACAGCAGTTCTATGTTAACATACACCATTGACAGCAGCCAAAAAAGCAACGGAATTTACACAATTTCACTTTCTGTTGAAAATTTCTTTAAAAACCATAGAGACCAGATAATTGGAATAAATGATGATTTGAGTGGAAAACTTTACATCTATCCAGCCGAGTGGGGAACATCTTACACTTCACTTTCTTCATCACAAAATCCTGTTTGCTTGCGCATACAATATAGAAATGGTTCAAGGCTGAATCCATATCTTTTAAGGTCGGCACAAGATGTCATTGATATTGGAAAAAATGAAACAACTCTTAAAAGCCACTACGAATTGAGAGAAACAATCAGCATGGGGGCTGTGAATGATGTTGCGCCAATCGGCATACTTGGAGACGAAATTGTTGGTTTCAGTGGAACAATCATTGGTTCAACTTCCGATGCGGCAATCACAGACATCATAATTGGCAATGGGCATTTTAGCAAAGAAATTGACGGAAAACTTTATGCTGGACTTTTTGCGAAGATAAATGCAAGAGATTGTGAAACGGACACTGTTGATGATGTGAAAGTGTCATACATTTTGCCATCCATTGAGAATGTGGCATTTTCTGGTAGATTTGACAATTTGACAGCAAATCAAACATCTTATATTGGACTTCTTACCGCAATAAATCAAGGAACTCTTGTGAATGTTGGCGTGACTATTGATAAATTTTCCTATCCTTCAAGCATTGTTGGTGAAAGTGGCTCTGTTTACTTTGGTGCTGTTGCGGGGCTTAGTTATTCTTCAACTTACACAGACGAAGAGTCCAACGACGTGACCCTTGTTAGAGGTGAACTTGTCCAAGATTTTTCAAAATATAATGAAAAGAATTACTATCGACAATACAGTGGAGTTTTAAAGGAAGAAGACGAGAAAAAATATTTTAATGAAACTGTAAATGGAATTGAATATAAATATTATGTTGATGAAAACGGTTTTGTTGTTGATGCAGCCGGAAACAAAATGAAGTTTAAAGAAATAACCGTAAACAACACAGAATGTTATTTGCCACTTCGTGATGCCGAAGATTTTTCTGGGCAAACACCAAAAACGATGTCATTCTTCAAAGATTTTGTGAACATTTCAATCAATAAAGGAAATGTTTCCGAGCATGTAAATGTTTATGCTGGCGGCATTGTTGGTGCAACAAATTCAAACATATATTGCATTAAAGATGACGGCGTGATACTCTTTGGCTATGGAAAATATGCTGCATACACGCTTATAAATGTTTCTGGGCAAGCTGATGGATATGTTTATGGGGATGTTTATGCTGGCGGCGTTGCGGGCGTTATGAGTTATGCTGGAACGGGCTTGTTGCTTCCAGAAGAGTGGGTGATAAATGCACAACCTTCTTTCAAGTTTGACAATTTGCTTGTTGGTGGAACGATTGATGCAAGGGATATTTCTCGCGCTCAAAGCAGTGATACAACCACAGAAATAAAAGGTGGCGTTGGCGGAATTGCAGGTGTTGCAGCAACAGGCAATGTGGAAGATATTTTCATTTCAAACAACATTATTAGAACATTTTTAAGAGGAATGGACTATGTTGGTGCAGTTGTGGGCGCAGATGGCTACACCAACACACAACTGAAAAATGTGTATTTTTCAAA
>CANRMV010000029.1 GCA_947631875.1 uncultured Clostridia bacterium | reverse complement strand
GTAAGCACTTTCTTGGGGCCCACGAAAGTGCTTACCACTTTTGGGGAAAAGGAGCAACCAAACATCAAGGCGCCGCTTCTTGGCACTTCGTGACAAGAACAAGCAATATGTGCAGGTTGCGACGCGGGTTCGCGGGGAAAACGAATTTTAGCGGTCACGCCCGAGATTCTTCGCTTTGCTCAGAATGACACCAGGCGGGCTTGTCCGCGTTAAAAAATTCTAGTTGTCCCCACAATTAGAGTATATTATGAAAATTCGCACTCATAAAATGTTGATAAGTTTCAACATAGTGTTTTATTATATCCAGCGAAACATAAAACTCAATGGGCTCTTCTTCGTCTATGTAAGTTTTTAACCTAACAATTTCAATTCCTAGTTCTTCCACCGATTTATGATTAACCAAGAAGCATAGTTTGCTTTCGTTTTCCCGCCAAGAATATTCCAAATTGTCCACCAAACTTGCCACTTCGCCATTAACAATTCCACCATTTTCTTCCACTGCTGCCTCAATTTCATAGCAAAATCTATTTACTTGGTCAAGCGAAGTTACAACAAGCCTATCCTCAATAATGCACACTGTCACCAAGATTAAAAACAAAACAAAAATTGAAACAAGTTTAAACCATCCCCACTTTGTCATTCTTTCACCTGCCCAAGTGGTTCAACTTGAAGTGTTTGATATTTTTGCCCGAACTTTTGAAAAAACACAGAACCATTTTTGTCTATCGTCATCACAAGCACATCCTTAACTTTTTGGATGCCACTTTTTTTCAACAATTCTTGAAGTTTCAATTCATCAAGTTGTGCCACTTTCAAATTTTCTTTGTTCACTTTGCCCTCAGTGATGATGCTGATTGGAATCACACTTTTTTCAGTTTTTATTTTCATGTCCCCCGTTGTGAGAGGTGCGAAATCACTTTTTGGAAGCACACTCATCTTGCCATTTGTTTCCATGATGGCATATTGCACTTGCTCCATTTTGAAATATCCACAGCCACGAAGGGCTTCAAAAACATCGTCAACTGTGATGTCAAGATTTTTTAGCGCTTTGTAATCTATGCCATTTGGATTTATCACAATCACCGGTTTGCCACTTAAAAAACAAGAAAAATTTGTGCTGATTTTGCTTAGCATTGTGAGAAGATAATGCAAAACAACAAGCGTGAGAAGAGGAATAATTCCATGAAGCACAGGCATAGAAACTTCCGCCATTGGAATTGTTGCAAGGTCAGCAATGATAAGAGTTAGGACAAGTTCAAAAGGTTGCATTTCTCCAAGTTGCCTTTTGCCCATAAGCCGATACAAAAACAGCACCACCAAATAAATAATAACTGCTCTAACAACAATAGTTAACATATCATTATTATGAGTAAAATTTCAAAAAAATACAGTTTTTTAAGTTTTTTTGGCGTTTTTTCGCTTAAATTTGCTAATTTTTGCTTTTCCAACAAATTTTTCTTTGAACTTAACAAAATACATTTCAAAATTTACAACATTAAAAATTAGGCACAAAAGCACGAAAATAATCATTCCAATAACCATTGATAAAGACAGGCTGAAAAACATTGGCATGATATATTCAAACAGCGCACAAGTGAAAGAGGAAATTGCCATAACCGGAATGGAAAACAAGAGGAACATTAAAAATGTTTTGGTGATTTTTAGTTTTATTTTTAACTTCTTTTTCACCATAAGCAAATTTAAAACTGCTGACGAAATTGAGGACAGTCCCATGCCAACAAAAAGTGCATTCACGCCAATCAGTTTTGGTAAAAACAAAATGCTAACAAACAAAAACACGCTGCCCACGATAAAGTTTATAAACGACTTCACTTCAAGCCCTATTGAATTTAAAATTGTTGATGCAATGTTTGACACTCCCATTGGAATCATAATCCATGCGGAAAATTGCAAAAGCGTTCCACTTAGTGCATTATCATATATGAAAACTCCAAACCTGTCACCTATGGCTGTGAAAATTGGCGCAACCAGAAAACTCACAAAAAGGGCAAAAACAAGAGAGGATTGAACTCTTTTTTCAATGTGTTCGCTGTCATTTTGTGCGTGCGCCATTGAAATATCTGGCACAAGAGCGGTTGCAAGAGAGCCCGTGAGCGCACTTGGCACATACAAAAACGGCAAAGTCATTCCCACTGCAATTCCATACAGTTCCATCGCCTGACTTGATGTGAAGCCTGTGGCAATAAGTTGTGCTGGCAAAATTAAAGCAATCAGTGGCTGAACAAAACTGCCAACCATGCGAACACCTGTGATTGGCGCACTTTTGATAAGCACCTGCCTATAAATTTTTGTTGGTCTGCCAAGTTTGCCACCGTAAAAAAAGTATAAAAGCATGACAAAAAACGCCGACACTAGGCAGGAAAGCGTGAAACTCCAAGCAACACTCATTGCATATTGGATTGCGCTCATTCCAAAAGACAGCAGCAAAACGCACACAACAATTTTGACAACTTCTTCCATAAGTTCGGAAACGCAAAGCCCAAAAAAGTTGTCATTGCCCCACATCGCCCCGCGAAAAACACTATAAACGGAAGAAAAAATCAGTGAGGGCAAAAGAATAATCAAAATGTTAATGCAGTTTGCATCTGTGAATAGATTTGCAAAAAGATTTTTAAAAATCAAAACCACAACGCACAAAATAACGCTGAGTGTCAAGGACAAAATCATGCTTGAAGAAACAAGACTGCCAATTTCTTTGCGATTTTGAATGACACGATAACTTGCAGTCATTCTTGAAATAATCAAAGTTATGCCAGAAGAGACGATTGTTAAAAGCACCATAAAAATTGACATTGCAACTTGATACAGCCCAAGCGCTTCCGCCCCGATTGCTCTTGAAAGATAGATGTGGAAGAAAAAGCCAAGCATGCGCGTGAGCAATGAAAACATGGTGATGATAACAACATTTTTAAAGATTGATTTCATAAAAATAATCTATAAAACTTGTCCAAATAATATGACAATTTTTGTCATTTTGTGAGGCTATTTCTTTAACAAAATAAACGCTCCCTCTTTGATTTGTTTTGGCGACATTTGATTGTCCAACAAAATTTTTGTGCTGTCAACGCCAAATTTTTGAGATACAATTTTTAAGTTCTCGCCTTTTTTAACTTGATAATATGGAAAAGCAACCTTCTTTAAACTCATATAAAAAAATATGTAAAAATAATAAAAAATAGACCAAAAATTATTTTTTTACTATTTTTATGCTATTTTTTAGTATTTTTTTGTTATTTTTTTGATTTTTTTGTTATTTTTTTTTTATTTTTTGTTTTTTTGAAAATTTCCGTTGCAAAAAATTTTCAATCTGTTTTTGATATTTCACCGAAAGATAAAGCGCCACTCCTGTTGCAACTGCAATAATTGCCCAAACAATCAACCCCCATCCGTGATATGGAATTATGCTTCCGCTGCCAAGAAAACAAGTTGTGAAAATTGCAAGCGTTCGGGATACGAGATTTGTCACCACAAAAAATGTCCAACTCATTTCAGTTAGCCCCGCCACCAAACAAAGAATATCATCGGGAAAAATTGGCAACAGCATCATTATCACAAAAGAATATTTGCACTTTGACAAAAAATTGGTCCACTTTTCACAGGACTCTTTTCCAACCATAAAAATCACAATTTTTCTTCCAAATTGCCTTCCAAGCCAAAAAGCAAAAATACTTCCAAGCATCACCCCAGCCAAGCTTAAAAGCGATGCTTGAAGCGGGCCATAAATCAAAACTCCTGCAAGCGTGGAAATGGTTGAAGGAATTGGAACAAAAGTCACTTGCAAAAATTGCAAAAACACAAACATAAATCTTCCCCAAAAACCCAGCCTTAAAATCAAAGTTCTCAATTTTTCAACCGAATTTATTTTTGTCCAAGCGCCTGTCCAAACAAGAATAAAATAAGAAAAAACGCCAATTATGCAAAAACTTGCAAGCACCAAAGTTGTTCGCAAGATTTTTCTTTTTAGCGTCATTTCTTTTTCTTTCATTTTTTTATTATATTCAAAACGCAACTTTTTAATTATGAATTAAGGGTTGTATTCGCTTGGATTTGTTTTTTCAAGTTTTGTTTTAACATTTTCCAGCGTTTGCTCACTAACTTTTTGAGGTTTTATGATTTTAACCTCACTTGCAGGAATTGTCATGCTTGCGGAAGGCACTTCAACTCCTTCCATAACAATCCCGTCTTGTGGCTGATAGAAATCGTGCCTTATCTCTTTTTCTTTCACAAGTTCCCCGTTTTTATAATATTGCAAATAACCCTTGCTCTCATAGCCTTCGCGCGGATACTTAACTCTGTAATATTCGCCCTTATACAAAACTCTATTTGAAAACTCGCCTTTGTTGTCCGCAACAATTTTGTCGCCATTATGTGGCAAAACTTTAACAAGTTCGGCGCGGCGCTTAATGGTTATTCCGTCCTCAAATTTAGGTCCATAAATTTCAACACCAACCTCTTTGTCATCAGCAAAGGTTTTGATGTAAATTGGCTTGTCTAAGTTGTTTCTAAATACAAGGTCAGAATAACTGCCCGAAACCATCGCATCAAAGGAAAGTGGAACATATGATGCCGGCAGGGAATGATGATTCACGCTCAAAATTTCCAAATCAGATAGCAAAAGTGCGTTATAAAGAGTTGTTGAAGCTTGGCACACTCCGCCACCCACACCGTCAACATAAACTCCGCCAACAATTATGTGTGCATTGTGATAGCCATTTTCTTCCGTTCTTGGGCCAGTTGTTTCATTAAACGAAACCGTTTGCCCCGATTCCACAATCATGCCATTAAAACTTTCCAACGCTTTTTTAACATTGTTTTTTCTGTCTTGTTTGCTTGTGGCATAAGAAGTTTTGAAAGTGCTTCTCAAAACCACGCTTTCTTTAAGAGTTTCAAGGTCAAAATCCTCTCCAATTTCAATAATTGGAATTTCAATGCTAACTTTTTTGCTGTTTTTAAGCGCCTCATCAATTTCTTGATAGAGTTTATCTCTGTTCACAAGCACAGTTTTTTGCCCAGCATCAACCTGAAAAATTTCCTCTTCATTTGGCTTAAAAATCAAACTTGCCTCGCGACTGTCCTGCTCCACATTTGAAACAATTTCCTCAATTTTCTCTTCCATATTTCCAAGCACATTCACATATGAAATTTGAAAATCTTTGCCATGCTCTTTAAACTTCTTTTCATTGATTTTGTTTTGGAAAAAATTTCCGCCCCTGCCATATTTTGAAATTTGTGCAATCACAGGTTGAATTTTGTTTGAAACCTCAAAATCGTTGCCCTTAACAACCCAAGATTTATCCTTTGATTTAAGTTCAATTTCAATATCTTTTTTGTTTTCAAGCATGTTTGTTAAAACCAAATTTTCCGCTTCACTTGCCGTCATTCCGCCCACATCAAGCCCATTTATTCTTGTGTTTTCATAAAATCTGAAATTGCCTTGCATGTTGTTTTCAAAAAAAAGTTGGCAGCCAATAAGCAGTGTCACCGACATTGCCGACACACCCAAAAACCAAAGAAAACCCTTGCCTTTTTTATTTTTTTTAGCGTTTTTATCGCTTTTTTGCTGTTTTTTTGCATTTTTTTCGTCATTTTTTGACATTTTTTGCTTTTCTTTTATTTTTTTCATAAAATTATTATGTTCAACAAAACAATTATAATTCAAAAAATGGCAGCAACAATTTTAATAGTTTATAAGGTTCTTTTTAATTTCTTGTAAAAGAGCCTCTTTTTCATTTTTAACTTTTCCATCAAAAACTTTGCTCAATAAATTTTTTAAAATTCGATTGTAGCTTTTTTTATCAATACTATTGAAATTCTTTGCAATATCCTCTTCATCGATTTCCAAATCAGAAACTTTTATGGCAAGTCCGTGCTCTAAAATGTATTGATAGAAAAAATTATATCTTGCCTGCAAGCGCTTACTTTTGCAGCCAAGCAAAGCATAAATATCTGCCCAATTTTCAAAATATTTGAAAAAGTATTCTTTGTTTCCCAGCCCTTGAAGTGCATCATAATAGCCTGAAATGAATATGATAATTTTCCTCACTTCTGCCTCAGGCAAAGCACATTGGGAATATAAAAATTTTTCCAAAAACGCCTCCAAACAATCCACTTTTTCTGTGTCCACAATGTCAATCAAAAGCCCAAGCAATCTGTCTTGCGTTTTGAACACCATTTTATATCTCACATTTGCACAAGCCAACCCAAAATTTTGCCAAACTCCAAGTATGTTCATAAGCCCCAGCGCTTTTTTAAGGCTTCCAATTCCATATCTCTTGTCGCAATACAAAATTTTTTCAAGTTCGCCAAATTTTCTGTTTCCTTGAAGGTCATTTACATTTGTCACAAATTTTTTAACTGACAAAAACGTGCTTTTTTCTATGTTGAAATTAAGTTCGCCTGCCAGCCTCACAATTCTCAAAATTCTTTCGCCATCATTCTTTAAGATGTCGTCAGAATTTATGTTTGTTCTTATCAACTTCTGATTTGTGTCCACAACGCCATGATACAAATCCACGCACTCATCTTTGTTTATGTTATAATAAATTGAATTTATCGTCAAATCTCGCCTAACCGCATCCTCTTCAAGTTTGGTTGTGCCCTCCACCTTTATTGGCGTATGCGAGCCATCGTTTCCATAAATTTCCTTTCTAAATGCAGTGTACTGGAAATTTTCATCGCCTTTTGTTATAAGCAAAGAGCCAAGTTTGAGGTTTTTTACCTTAACCGAAAACTCGCTTCCCTTCAATCTTTTAACAACTTCTTCTGCGCTCACAGGACTGGTTATGTCCACATCTTCATTTTTTAAATGCATCAGGCAACTTCTAACATATCCCCCAACAACATAAAGATGCTCTGGGAAAAATTTTGAAAGTTTTTTCAAATTTGGCGAAATTTCAATAAACATATCCACCCCGTGAAAATATTTTTTAATTTTAACCAATAATACAATAACAAAATTAAAAAGTCAAATTTATTTGACAAATGAAGCAAACTAGGCTAAAATACAACATAAGGATTATAAATGAAAAAGTTAAAACCTAAGAGACGAAAAACTCCTCTTACAATTCAAGAGCAGCCAATAGTTCGTTATCAAACAGATAAGGAACATGGTCTTTCTGAGGAGCAAATCGCCGAAAGAATGGAGCACAAACTCACAAACGACACAAAAATAAGAACATCAAATTCCTATCTTTCAATCGTTGCCAAGAATGTGTTCACGGTGTTTAACCTCATTTGGCTTTTGATTGCCACCATGCTTATTGTTGCAAATGCGTGGGGAGATATGCTTTTCATGGTTGTGGTTGTGGCAAACACAGCAATTTCCATTTTCCAAGAAATTAAAGCCAAAATTATGGTTGAAAAGTTGTCCCTTGTATCTGCGCCTAAAAACAAAGTTATTCGCACGGGCATTCAATATGAAGTTAACAGCGAAAATTTGTTGTTGGATGACATAATAATTCTTGAAAACGGCAACCAGATCCCTGCGGACTGCGTTATTGTTGAAGGAAATGTTGAGGCGAATGAAAGCCTTTTAACCGGCGAAAGCAACGCCATCAAAAAGCATGAGGGTGACACTTTGCTTGCCGGAAGTTTTTTGGTCAGCGGCCTTTGCTACGCAAGAATTGACCGTGTGGGCAAAGGAAACTACATTCAAACTGTGGCAGAGAGGACAAAGGACTTTAAACCTCAATCCTCCAACCTTTTCAAAGACTTGAACAGCCTTATCAAAGCCATTTTGCTTGTGCTTATTCCACTTGGCGTTTTGACTTTCTGCAACCAATACTTTTTGCGCTCGGCAACTCTCGTTGATGCCGTTGCAAGAGTTAACAACTCCATCATCAAAACAAGCGGTGCCGTCACCGGCATGATTCCTGCGGGAATGTATCTTTTGATTACTGTTGGGCTTTCTGTTGGCGTTATTAAACTTGCCAAAAAGAAAACTCTTGTTAAAAATTTGTATTCAATCGAAATGCTTGCCCGTTCAAATGTTTTGTGCCTAGATAAAACAGGAACAATCACCGATGGAACAATGAATGTTATTGAAGTTCTTCCACAAAATGGCGCAAAGTTGGAACAAGTTGAGGACATCATGAAAACCATACTTGCCAAGCAAAAAACCAACAATGCCACAAGCGTGGCGCTTATGGGCTATTTTGGCAAAACGGACAACAACCTTGTGAAAGACATAGTTGAGTTTTCTTCCTCACGAAAATACAGCGCAACAACCTTAACAAATGGCAAAACATATTATATCGGCGCGCTAGGTTTCATTAAAGTGAATGTGACTGCACATCAAAAAAACTTAATGAACTCCTACATGGAAAAGGGCTATCGCGTTCTTGCTTTCGTTGAGGACTCCAATCCATACACAGAAAAAATGGCAGGAAAGCGCGGAAAACTTATTGCGTTTTTCGTTTTGGAGGACCATATAAGAAAAGATGCGGTTGAAACAATCGCTTGGTTTAAACAAAATGATGTTAAGATTAAAATCATTTCTGGTGACGATGCCCTCACCGTTTCAAAAATTGCAAGACGTGTTGGCGTTGAGGACAGCGACAAATTCATCTCGCTTGAAAATATGAGCCTTCAAGAAGTTGCACAAATTGCGGATAAGTTCACAGTTTTTGGGCGTGTTACCCCCGAACAAAAACACACAATAATCAAAACCTTAAAAATTCACGGAAATGTGGTTGCCATGACAGGCGATGGCGTAAATGACACCCTTGCTTTGAAAGAAGCAAACTGCTCAATCGCGATGGCAGACGGAAGCGAAGTTGCCAGAAACATATCTCATCTTGTGCTTATGGAAAGCAACTTTTCGGCTTTGCCAGCCATTGTTAAAGAGGGCAGACAAATTGTTAACAATGTGCAAAATTCGTCAGTTCTGTATATTATGAAAACCCTTTTCACAATCATAATGTGTGCCACAGCGCTGGTTTTGAGGACAGAATATCCGTTCGCTCCAAGACAACTGCTGCTGCTTGAAATGTTTGTTATTGGCATTCCTTCTTTCATATTGACCTTTCAACCGAACAGCGAACTAATCAAAGGGAATTTCATCCCGCAAGTGCTTAAAAAATCCATACCTTGCGCCCTTTTGATGTATTTCAACATGCTTATCATAGTGATTTTGAATGACCACACAAACAGCCTCACCCCAGAAGAATTCACTTCTCTTTCAACAATGCTTCTAACCTTTATTGGCTATATAAACCTCATTTGGATTTGCTGGCCTGCAAATTGGCTGAGGGCTATGTGCATACTCATTTCCGGAACACTTATTGTTTCAGCGCTGTCTGGGCTTGGAAGATTTTTCTTGGTTTCAACCTTCTCCTTCCCTGTTATGGCAACACTTATCACACTTCTACTATGCACAATCGCAATTTTGGTTGCTATATATTATTTCAAAGGCTGGCTGCTTAAAGTGAAACCAAAACCCGCAGAGGGCGTTCAAGAAAATGTTGAGGTAAAACCTGCCTTTGTGCAAAAATTTTTAAACCTATTCAAATCAAAAGAAACTGAAAGTATTGACGATTTGCCAGAAGAGCCAAAAGCGGAACAATCGGCAGAGCCACAAACGGAACAAATAACTCAACAGACAGCACAACCCGTTGCGGACACAGAAAAAGCAGAAACTGCCCCTAAAAAGGCTGCCAGAAAAACAACAACAAAAACAACAACGCGCAAAACAACAAACAGTGGCGGCACTGCAAAAAAATCAACAACAAAAAGTGGAACAACCGCAAAAAAATCCACAGCAAAAACCACAAAACCCAAAGCCTAACTTTGGGTTTTAATTTTCCGCCAAATTTACATATGGTTTTTTATGATTTTTAACATATTCAAGCATTTTTGCTGCTCCACCCCAAGATTTTCGCACAAACGCAATTACAAAATCGGCTTTATCTGCCATAAAAATATTTCTTTTTGAAATAGCAAAACGTTTTGGCGTTTTTTCCAAATCAGGATAAAGAATTTCATCATAACCATAAATAAATGAAGATTTGGTTTGAAGGTATTTTTCATCAATATAAGGCGTTACAAAAACAATTTTAGAGTTTTTATATTTATTTTTATATCTTAAAGCGGCATTTTTTGCCAACCAATCAAAATCGCCATAAAGCCCAACATAAAAAGTCACAGTCTGCCCGTTTGCGACTTTTTCTATTTCATTATAAATCAAATCTTCAAGGGATTTTTCTTCATAAATTTCCGCATGCCCGCAAAAAGTAATTATCATGTCTTTTTCCTTGTATTCTGGATTTCCCTAAATACTATAACATGAAATTACAAAATTTCAAAATAAATTCTGGTTTTCCTTAAATAGTTATTCCTTATATATCGGCTAATATGTATCTATATTCAACAAATAAGGAGTGATTAAAATGAAATTAAACAAAGCGTTTGCTTTAAGAGTTAAGCAAATTTTAAAAGAAAAAAATATAACACAATATAAACTTGCACAAGAAACCAACCTTTATCAAAGCACCATGACAGATATTTTAACTTGCAAATATCAAAC
>CANRMV010000028.1 GCA_947631875.1 uncultured Clostridia bacterium | reverse complement strand
CAAAACCTCTTCAAGTGGTTTGTAAAGAATGCCATCTCCTCCGCCATAAACTTCACCAATCGAAGAGGCTTTTTCTTCTTTTTCCTCCCCTTCCTTAGGTTCGTTTTGTGGCTCTTGCAAATTCATTTCCATTTGTTCATCGTCTTTTTTCATAAACTCAATCTCACTTTCATTATTTTCGTTTTCTATAATCGAATTTTGCTGCAATTCTTCAATTTGTTCTGTGTTTTGTGTTATTTTTGCTTTTTCAGTTTTATTTTTTGTTAACTTAATCTCTTCTGTTTTTGTTTGGTTTTCTGTTTTCTTTTCCGCATCCGCTCTTGCTTTATTTTCAATTTTCTCTTTCGCATTTTTATTTGCTTGCTTTTGGCTTTCAGTTTCTTTTACAACCTCTTTTATCTCTTCCTCTGGCGGAAGTTCCCAAATGTCCATTTGCCCTTCAAGCGGCTGCTCTATTTTTTCTTCCTCTTCACCCTCCGGCTCTGGCACAAGCAGTTCATCATAGCACATTTGTCCCGGAATAGGCTCTATCGGCTTTTTCTCGTCATCATCTTCAATCATAAAACCTCACAAAAACACAAAATCGAATTTTAAGCATCAAGTTTTTTATAATCCCTCATGAAGGTGTCCTCACGGTCAAAGTTAGCGTGCTCTTGAATGTATGCCTTTCTCTCTTCAATGTCATCGCCCATAAGAGTGGTTATCATTCTTTCCGCAACTGCTCCGTCCTCAATGGTCACTTGAATCAAAGTTCTGTTTTCTGGGTCCATTGTTGTTTCCCAAAGTTGCTCTGGGTTCATTTCTCCAAGCCCTTTATATCTTTGAATCATATATCCTTTGCCCGCACTTGCCACAGCAGCAGGAAGTTCTGCATCGGAATAAACATATTTTTCATAATCTTTTTTATACACCTTATAAAGTGGTGGAAGCCCAATAAACACGTGGCCATCCGTTATAAGTTCTTTCATGTATCGATAGAAGAAAGTCAATAGAATTGCCCTGATATGTGCGCCGTCTTGGTCCGCATCCGACAAAATAATAACCTTGTTGTATCTAAGTGACGAAAGGTCAAAATCCTCGCCAAAGCCGGTGTCAAGCGCAGAAATAATTGTTCTTATTTCCTCGTTTGCCAAAACTTGGTCAATTCTCTTTTTTTCTGCGTTTAATGGCTTTCCTCTAAGTGGCAAAATGGCTTGATATTTTCTGTCGCGCCCTTGCTTTGCGCTGCCACCCGCACTATCGCCTTCCACAATAAACAATTCGCTCTTTGTGCGGTCCCGCGAAGTGGATGCGGCAAGTTTTCCAACAAGGTTAAAGTTCTCCGCATTGTTCTTTGCACGAGTGAGTTCCTTTGCCTTTTTGGCAGCAAGCCTAACTTTTGCCGCTTGCTTTGCCTTGTCAATGATAATTTCGGCATAATTGGAATTTTTCTTATCATCCAAAAGTTTTCCAAGTTCCTGAGTGGAAAGTGCCTCAACCTCAACGCGTGCCTCAGGATTTCCAAGTTTAGTTTTGGTTTGCCCTTCAAATTGCACATTGTTCATCTTAACATTGATGATTGTCACAAGCCCTTCTCTAAAATCCTCACCCATAAGACTGAGTTCTTTTTCTTTCAAAAGGTTGTTTTGCCTTGCATAGTCATTAAAAACTTTTGTGAAAGCACTCTTGAAGCCAATTTCATGCATGCCGCCTTCGGTGGTTGGAATGTTGTTCACATATGAAAAAGTGTTTTCCGTGTAACTGTCTGTGGAAATAAAAGCAACTTCCAAATCAACAATCTTGTTTGCTGCATGGAAATAAAGAGGCTGCTTAAACAAAGCGTTTTTGCCCTCAACCAAATAGGTTACAAAATCGGAAATTCCGCCTTCATAGTGAAATTCGTCCTTTTCGCCTGTGATTTTGCTTTCAACGGTTATTTTCAGCCCTTTATTCAAAAATGCAAGTTCTTTTGCCCTGCGAATAATGGTGTCAAAACTGAATTGTTGTTTTCCAAAAACCCTTTCATCTGGAAGAAAAGTGACGGTTGTTCCTGTGGTTTTGCTTTCACCGATGCATTTAAGTGGAGCAACAGGCACGCCACTGTGCACTTTGCCTTTTTCGTCTGCAAAGGAGTGGAATTCAATAAAATATTTTTTGCCGTCTTTGTTTACAGTAACTTTGCACCACTTTGAAAGCGCGTTTGTAACCGATGCCCCCACGCCGTGCAAGCCGCCGGAAAACTTATAGTTGTCCGCATTGAACTTTCCGCCCGCGTGAAGAGTGGTGTAAACAACCTCAACCCCGCTTTTTTTCATGGTTGGGTGAATATCAACAGGGATGCCACGCCCGTTATCCTCAACTGTGGCGCTTCCGTCCTGGTTCAAGGTTATTTTTATAGTGTCGCCATAGCCATTTGAAATTTCGTCAATGGCATTGTCCACAATTTCCCACAATATATGGTGAAAGCCGCGCGAACTTGTTGTGCCGATATACATTCCCGGACGCAACCTAACTGCATCAAGCCCATCAAGCACAACAATATCTTTTGATTCATATTTTTTTTCTGCCATAAAAACCTCACAATACTCATTTTATTGTAACACAAACGCATTAAAATACAAAAACGAATTTCAAAACTTTCAAAAAAAGGTATTGACAAACCATCGCCAAATGTGTAAAATATTCGCAGGAGTGAACAATGAAAAGGAAAAGCAGTGTGGCAGTTGTTAGTTATACGCCAACAGTCACTAAAATGAAAAGAAAATTAAAATCGGAAACACTTTTAAAAATGAAATTTGTAGTCTCTTTAATTGGCCTTATATTTGCATGCACACAATTTGCTTTAATTGTTTCGTCTAGTGTAATTAAAAAAGACACCAGAAAATCCTTTAAAAACACAGCAGAATACAATCAAATACATCAAGATGAAATCGACAAAATAAACACACAAGTGGAAAGTGGCGAAATCACTTTGGAAGAAGGAAAAAACAATCAAAAAAAATTTGAAAGTTCAACAAACATAGACAAAATCATATATGACGGCAATTTTCCAGAATATCAGTATAAACTTGATATGTCCGAAAATTTAGAGTATTCATCTTTGAGTTTTGGGTGTGCTTATTGGTTGGGAATGATCCCATGCACGATAGCATTAAAAGTTTCAGCAAATAAGCGTAAAAACGAGGAAAAGGAACTTGCTGAAAAATTGGAACTCAAATCTGGCGAGGAAATACTAGACGAAAACACCGTATATCATCAATAAAAGAAAGTTTATCTTTCTTTTTTTTATTCTGCTTAAAACCCCAAAAATTTGCAAAAAGGATATTGACAACCCGTTTCAAATATTGTATAATTATTGCATAAAAAATAAAAGGAGATAAAAAAATGAAAAAAGCCACTTTAAAAAAGTTGAGCATAGTATTCTTCGCAATGGAAGCTGCCACATTCGCAGCTCAAATTTCAAACGGAGTAACATGTGCAGTTTTAAGTGACAAAGCCTACAAAGCATACAAAACAACCACAGAATACAAACAAGACTTAGACAAAAAACAGGCCGAATTGCTTGAAAAAATAAATTCCGGCGAGATAACTTTGGAAGAAAGTTCAAAAGAACTAGAATCTTACACTTCCACAAAAGAAGTAACAAAGCGTTTGAAAAATGGAAATGAACAAGTGGTAAAAACCATGTACACCATGTCACAAAATATGGCAAAAGCAAATTGGGCTCTTTCCGGCGGAGTTATATTGTCATGTATTGCCGCAACCGCTTGCAACACATCAGAAAAATGTAAAGAAGATTAGTTCAACAAAAAAGAGGTTTTAAATGCCTCTTTTTTTATGTCATTTTTTGTGCATATTTATTTTATATTTTGCATATTTATTCATTTTTATGAATGTATATTTAAGCCGCTTTTCAAATAAAATATTGTTAGAGGTTTAAATGAAAAAGATTGTTTTGTGTGGCGGCGGAACTGCGGGACACGTTTACCCCGCCCTAGCAGTTGCAGAAAAATTGAAAGATTATGAGATTCACTTTATTGGCAGTGATGGCATAGAAAAAGAAATTTTAAAAAAGTTTCCAAACTTTGTCTATCATCAAATTTCCGCTGTTAAACTTGAAAGAAAGTTGACACTAAAAAACCTTCTCATTCCAATCAAACTTTTTCGTTCAATAAGACAAGCAAAAAAGGTTTTAAAGGAAGTTTCTCCAAATGTTATTTTTTCAAAAGGCGGTTTTGTTTCTGTGCCTGTGGCAATCGCCGGAAAAATTTTAAAAATTCCTGTTATAAGTCACGAAAGCGATTTGAGTTTTGGACTAGCAAACAAAATCATTTTGCGCTTTTGCACACAAATGTGCACAACCTTTCCCGAAACAGCAAGAGGAAACAAAAAATGCATTTGCACAGGTCAGCCAATAAGAGAAGATATTTTCAACGGAAAAAATCTAAGCCTTAATTTTGATAAAACAAAGCCAACTGTTTTGGTGCTTGGCGGAAGTTTGGGTGCAAAATTTTTAAACGATATTGTGTTTGATAATCTTGACAAGCTGACAAAGAATTTTAACATAATTCATATTTGCGGCAAGAAAAATTACAAAAAAATTAAACATGAAAATTATCACCTCACCCCTTATGCAGAAAACATTGCCGACTATTACAAAACTGCCGACATTGTGATTTCGCGTGCTGGCAGCGGAGTTATAAACGAACTGCTTGCTCTTGAAAAACCAATGCTGCTTGTGCCACTTTCAAAGCAATGTTCTCGTGGTGACCAAATTGAAAACGCAAAACTTTTTGAAAGAAAAGGTTATGCAATCTGCCTAGAAGAAGAAAATTGTAATATAGAAAAAATCCTTGAAAATTTGCAAAAAATATCAAAAAACAAGCAAAATTTCATAAAAAACATGAAAAAAACTGCAAAAAACAGTGCAGTTTCAAAAATTGCGGAAATTTTATCCTCTTTTTAATTTCTTTCAAAATGCAATATTGGGCAGCCCGTAGCCCTCAAAATTTTTATCAAATCCAAGCGGCTGACAAGAATGCAAAATCATGTATTTCACATCGTTTGGGGAGGCATCTTTATATCTTTCAAGCAACAAAGCGGCAATTCCGGCAATCATTGGAGTGGCAACAGAAGTTCCGCTAAGATAGGTGTAAAATTTGTTTATGCCACAAGAAATAATGTCCACGCTTGGCGCAACCACATCAGGTTTTATGTTTCTAAATGCTGGACCTCGCGATGAAAAGTCTGCCATTGAAAAATTTTCTTTGTTGTAAAAATTGTTGCTGCGATTGTCGTCAATTCCGCCAACCGTTATTATCTTTGAACTTATTCCGGGCGATTTGATTGTTTGAAATTCCGGTCCACTGTTTCCCGCTGCGGCAACCACCACAACCCCGTCTTTCCAAAGTGCCTCCGCCCCAAGCATAATTGGGTCGTTATGCCCAAGCGGCTCGCTTCCAAAACTCATGCAAACAACTTGCACACCCATTTTCTTGTGATTGTCAAAAATCCACTCCATAGCATCCAATATTTTGTTGGCACTAGCCTCGCCATTTTTATCAAGCGCCTTCAAAGAAAAAATATCGCTCTTTGGCGCAACGCCAGAATATTTAAAATTGGACAACGCCCCATTTCCACAGCAAACACCACAAACAAAAGTCCCATGCCCATTGTCGTCATAAAAATTCTTTTTTCCGTTTATAAAATCTTTAAAAAATTTCACTCTTTTTCTGCCAATCAAAAAATCACAATGAGGGCTTATTCCTGTGTCAATAAAGGCCACGCCCACCCCTTCGCCAAAATTGTTTTGATTTTCCAATCCCAAAATTTGTTTTGAAACAAACATCATTGTGCTGGCAACAGATAAGGAATAAATATGCTCAATCGCCTCAATCCCAGACAACGAAAAAATTTCTCTTTGTGAGGCTTTGCACAAAAAGGCGTTTATGAATAAATATTCATTTTCAATATGTATCCCAGCATCATTTAAAGCCTTTTTGGTTCTTTCAAAATTTCGCCCAAACACAAAACATGGCAGTTTTTTATTCTGGCTCATTGCAGATATTTCATAGAGCAATCTTTTGTCAATTTTATCTTTGTTCATTTTAAACTTTCAACAATCCTCAGCATGTTTTCATAGGTTTCTTTTGACAAATAGTCCTTTATTTTTTCTATTGAGGACACAAGAGCATCATAATCAAAAACACCCTTGCTTTTTTGCCCCTGAATTTCCTTGATTAGCCTTGCACGAAGTTCGTCCGCCGAGCAGTTTTTCATTTCTTCATAAGCCTCTGTTATGTTCTTCTTTTGGGAATTATTTTCTTTTCTTGGCATTTCACTAAGTTTCATAAAATCTCCTACAAACAATATATGAAACTTTGGCAAATAATTTGACTAAAACACTTTGCCAAACATATAAATAAGTATGAATAACACCAATTTTCCCTATTATCCCGAGCCTATAAATGAGCCCAAACAACAAAAATATGCTCAAAGTGAGCAACAAAAAGAGTCGCAAAAAGATGCTCCACCTTTTGCCAACATCTTGCAAAATTTAGAAAATTTAAACACCAACAATTTGCTTTCTTCTCTTCTTTCAAGTGGAGTTTTTGGCGGAAGTTCCAATCCCCTTATTTCGCAGGCACTAGCAAAGATTTTAAGCACAAAGCAAGAAAAATCAAAAAAGGAAGGTTCATCACCTCCCTGCACTTTTGAAGAATTGTAAACTATTCCTCCCCATCGGACAAGTTGTCATCAAGCCCAAGAAGTTTGGCGCTTTCGCCCTCTTCAAGCCTCTCCACAGAACTCAATTTTTTTGCAATAACTCTGCTTCTTGTGCCAACAAGCGTGTCAAAATCTCGGCTTGCACCTTCAAATCGCTTGCGTATGCTTTCAATAATTTCATTAAACTTTCCAAATTCAGTTTTAACTGCACGCAGAATGTTCCAAACTTCGCCCGATTTCTTTTGAATTGCAAGTGTCCTAAATCCCATTTGCAAACTGTTTAAAAGCGCACTCATGGTTGTTGGGCCGGCTATTGTGACATTGTATTTTGATTGCAACTCCTCAATCAGTCCCATTTTTGCAACCTCAGCATAAAGCCCCTCAACAGGCAAAAACATAACTGCAAAATCGGTTGTTTTTGGCGGACATATGTATTTTGTGTTGATGTCCTTTGCCATGCTCCTAACAGTGTTTTTAAGTTGTTCTTTCTTTTGCTTAACAGCATCCAAATCACCGCCGTCATAAGCATTTTGAAGGTCACTATAAACAGTGTATGGAAATTTGCTGTCAACAGGCAAAAGCACAAATTCGCCCTCTGCCTGACCCGGCAATTTTATTGCATATTCAACAGGCTCTTTCCCATCGGCAGTCACAACGTTTGTGAGATATTGTTCTGTTGTTAGCATTTGGTCAAAAATCGCACCCAACTGAATTTCCCCAAAAATTCCTGTTGTTTTAACATTTGAAAGCATCTTTGTCAGGCTGCCAACATCAGAAGCAATGTCCTGCATCTCGGCAAGTGATTTGTAAACGCTCTCCAACTGCCCGCTGAGCATTTTAAAGGATTGGTCAAACCTTTCATTGATTGTTTTTGACAACTTTTCATCAACCGTTTCCCTCATTTTGTCAAGTTGGCGATTGTTGTCCTCCTGCAAATCTTTTATATGTTTCTCATTGGACTGTCTAAGTGCCTCCAATTTTTCTTCTTGCATTCTGCTTATGCTTTGCATTCTTTCGTCAAGTTGTTTTGTTATTTCCAAAACTCTTTTTTCCAGTGCCTCATGATTTCCAGAAAGATTTTCGCTGAAAGTCCTAATTGTTTGCAAAATTGCCTCATTGTTCGCCTTCATAGTTTCGCTTAAACTCTTGCTGATAAAATCAACGTTGCTGTTAAAACTTTTAATAATTTCCTGCTTATCACCTTCGCTAAGTTCGCTTTTGTTTCTTGTTTTCAAACTCACAAAAATCCCACACGCAGAAATCAGAATGCTCACCGCCAGCAAAGCCAGCACAACATACAAAATTGTCATATTTCCTCCAATATAAAACGGCAATTAGTGCCGTTTTTTAAATTTCATTAACCAAATTGAACACCACGCTTCCTGCTCCGGTTGCACCCGTGACTATTGTGATATTCTCACTGTCAGAATAATTATTTCGTTGAAAATCACTCTTTGACTCACTCCACTCATATCCATTCATTCTTATGATTGGTGAGTTAGCATCCAATCTATCGCCTTTATTTTCTGTTGGTTCATCGCCGTTGTATTTATATGTTCCAGCCCTAAACTTGGCGTCCTCAGTGAAATCCAAAGTGAATAAAGCATGTGTTTTAATTAAAATTTTGTTTCCACCCCTGCTTCCAACCGTGCCACGAAGCCCAAGTCTTGTCGATGCCACGCCATTGACAATGGATACTCTCTCGTTGTTTGTTTCTGACAAGCCAACATTAACAGCCATTTTATCAGAAACAATATTCACTCCGCCCCCAATTTCGCTAATCGTAAGCGTTCCATTGCTGCAATGAGCAGTCACATTTCCGCCAACTTTATTTATTTTCACATCTGGGCTTGAAGAATTGGTTAAATTTCCAATCGCAAAATCCCCTGTAATCTCGCCAACATTTATGTTTGGAGAAATGATTGTTTCAAGTGCCTCATCAAAAGACAAATCTCCTTCCACTTTTTGTATGTCATAATTTCCGTGCGTGCATTTAACTGAAACTTTGTTGGCCTTAATTGAACTGTTTACAACTGTGCCTGTTTTACATTCAATAAACATATCATTTGTTCCAGCGTCAACTCTGCCCAAACGAATGTGTCCGCTGTCCGTTTTAAAAGTGGATTTTGCATTAACCTTCAAGCCAACATCAGTGTTTGAAGAAAAAGCTTTTTCGCTTGCACCAATGTTTCCTGAAACTGTTTTCACATAAAGTGGTGTAAGTCCTGTTTTGCCGGTCGACTCAGAATCAATCGTTCCACTCAAAGCCCCTGCTGAGTAAGTGTCACAATTACTTGCCAAAGCCACATTGCCACTTGTTGTTGAAACATAAAGTGATTTCAAAACAATGTTTTGTGAAGTTGCGTTTACATATTTGCCAACTGTAACATCTCCTGAGCCGCCCAAGATAACAAGATTTTTGTTTTGCAAACTTTTTTGATGTTCCAAAGTGCTTGAATGCACAACAACCTCAATATCTTTTGAGAAGAACAAAAATCCGTTTGGCTCTTTTAATGTTATTTTAAGTTTTCCTGCATTAAGAGTTACATCATAGCCAAATATAACTGCCCCAGAAGCACCCTGAAAGCCTTTTGCGGCGTTTCTAACATAAATTCCCGTGTCTGCTTTTTGACTGCCCGCCACATTTGTTTGTTGGTTGCTTTGAACTGTCACTTTGGCATAGTTTGGTGCACTTATAATGATGTCTGTTACATTATCCCAATTTATCACTTGTGGCACATCATCGGTGGTTTTTGTGATTTGATAGGTTTCGTTGCCGGTGAAATATTTCATCCAAAGAATTGTTTGTCCAGGATTAAAAATCATAATCACAAGACAAATCAAAAACACTGTCACAAGAAGCAGTGTAAACATTCCAAAATAGAAGAAAAATCCTTTTTTGATTTGACCAGACGCCATTTTTTAACTCCTTTCATTTTGTTGTCATATCTATAATAACACAAATTTTTTGTTTTGTCAATCATAAAATCAATCCAAAACAGCCTTAATTCTCCTAATTCCGCTGGAAGAACTTTCCTCTTTAACAATTTTCAAATGGTGTAAATCTTGTGTGTTTTTTGCGTGTGGACCGCCACAAATTTCTTTGGAAACAGTTCCTATTGTGTAAACCTTAACCACATTGCCATATTTGTTCTCAAACACGCCAACCGCACCGCTCTTTTTTGCGTTTTCCAGGCTGAGTTCCTCAAAAGTGACAGGAATTGCCTGAGAAATTGCATCATTTACAAACTTTTCAAGCGTTTCAAGTTCTTCTGGCGTCATTTTGTGGTCAAGATTGAAATCCAATCTAAGCCTTTCGGGCGTGATGTTTGACCCCTTTTGCATAACCTGAGGCCCAAACATTTTTCTCAAACCTGCCATAATAAGGTGTGTTGCTGTGTGGAGTTTCGCACTTTCATAACTGCTGTCGGCAAGTCCGCCCTTAAAAGTTCCAGCAGATGCCGTTCGGCTCTTTTCTTGATGTTCTTCAAAAGCCTTTTTAAAGCCTTCTTCGTCAACATCATAGCCGCGTTCTTTGGCAAGTTCTTTGGTTAATTCAAACGGAAAGCCAAAGGTGTCATAAAGCCTAAAACAAGCCTTTCCAGAAATAACATCTTCCACAACTTCATTTTTGGCAAATTGTTTGTGTCTTTCAATGCCCGCAATAACCTTTTCAAATTCTTTATGCCCCTCATCCAAAGCCCTAGAAAATTTTTCAACCTCTTTTTCAAGTTCGTCTTTAATAAATTGGCTTTTTGACAAAATGTCTGGATAATCAGCGCCATGCTTTTTTATGAAAAGGTCGGCAATGTCAGCAAAATATTTTGTGTCAAGCCCAATATTTCTTGCACAATTTGTTGCGCGCCTAATAAATCTTCTTAAAATGTAACCTTGTCCAACATTGGATGGCACAACACCTCTATAATCACCCAAAACAAACACAGAAGAACGCAAGTGGTCGGCAATTATTCTGTAAGAGCGTGTTGCATTTTCACTGTCATTATAGCCGACTTTTGCCTTTGTGCCAATAAAGTCAATCACGTCCTTAAAAATTCCACTGTC